>JBAYMZ010000053.1:0-7791 GCA_041663385.1 Candidatus Omnitrophota bacterium | reverse complement strand
GTAAAATCAAAAGACAGCAGTCTTCTTCGCAAAATCGTTAAAGAGATTGTGCGTGATTTTCGCACAACGTCTTTACAGGCCGCAGTAATTATTAGGTAAATTATGAACCCAGCCCTTCCCAAGGGAGAGCTGGGTTGCAAGAAGGAAGGGCTGGATGAAAATTGTTTATTTTGGCAGTTCTAATTTTTCGCTTACAATTCTTGAAGGCCTTATGCATGCAAATTTTACTCCGGAGCTTATTGTCAGCCAGCCGGATAAACCAAAGGGGAGGGGCTTGAGCTTTTGCCCAACAAAGGTAAGCGAATTCGCGCGAAAAAATAATTTGCCGCTAATAAAACCTGCCTCACTTAAAAGTACTAAAATTATTGATGAACTCAAAAATATCGGCGCGGATCTGTTTGTAATTGCCGATTATGGAAAAATTTTACCGGGCTCACTGCTTTCTGCCACAAAAATTGCATCAATAGGGGTTCATCCATCACTCTTGCCGGCCTATCGAGGCCCAGCACCCATAAACTGGGTGCTGATTAACGGTGATAAGGAAACAGGGGTGACGATTTTCAAAATGGATGAAGGATTGGATACTGGGGATATGGTTTTACAGAAAAAAATTATAATAAACGATATTGATAACGCGGATACTTTACATGATAAGCTCGCGGCTCTTGGCGCGAAGGTTTTAATAGAAGCCATCAGTATGCTTGGAAAAAATAACTGTGCCTTTAAACCACAAGAAGAAACACTTTCTTCTTGTGCGCCTAAGCTTAAAAAAGATGATGGTAAAATAAATTGGGGCCTTGAAGCCGAGCGCATAAAAAACCTTATACGCGCTACCCTTGGCTGGCCTTCAGCATATACTTACTATAAAAACAAAATGATTAAAATTATTGATTCTGAAGTATTATTTGAGTTGATAAAACATGAGCCATCAACGATAGTGGGTATCGACAAGAACGGAATCAGTGTGGCCACCGGAAAAAATATATTAAAGATTAAACGCCTTAAACCCGAAGGCAAAAAAGAAATGGATGCTTACTCGTTTGTTATCGGGCACAAATTGGTTGTTGGGGATAAGTTTGGACAATAAACATGCAGAAACGATACCACTTGTTTTTTACCGGCAGCGTCCAAGGGGTTGGGTTTCGCTATACAGCGAGAGCTCTTGCGGAAAAATATTCTATAAACGGGTGGGTTGCTAATTTGACAGATGGCCGGGTTGAGCTTGAAATCGAAGGCAAGGAATCCGATATTGATAATTTTTTGAGCGATTTAGGAGGGGAATTTAAAAACTATCTATCCAAAACCCAAAAAGAAGAGTTAACTCCACTTAATCAAAGTAATGGCTTTCATATAAAATTTATCCAATAAAGCTTTAATGCGATACGCAATCTTTTCTGATGTCCATGGTAACCTGGAAGCGTTTGAAAAAGCCATAGAATTTTTTAAGCAAGAAGCGATAGGACGTTTTATATTCTTGGGCGATATAGCCGGATACGGCGCAAACCCAAAAGAAGTTATCGGCTTGTTAAAAGATATGAATCCGGCGATTGTTGCCGGCAATCACGATTGGGGCGTAACCGATAAATTAGATATAGAAAATTTTAGCGAATACGCCGAAACCGCTATTCTTTGGACAAAAAAGATAATTACTGAAAAAGACAAAGAATACATAAGAACTTTTCCGCTTACCCACGAGGAAGATGACTTTTTTTGTATACACGGCAGTTTGGACGCGCCGGAAAATTTTAACTATATAACTGGTATAAACGAAGCAAGAACGAGTTTTTTACTCCTGAAAAAACAAATATTATTTGTCGGCCATTCTCATAAAGCACAAATTTATTATGCCAATACGGAAGGAATTTCTTTTCATCCACAATCAGAAATTAGCATAAAAGATAACGAAAAATATATAATAAATGTGGGTAGCATCGGCCAACCGCGTGATCGGGACAGAAGGCTTTCATTTTGCATTTATGACAGTGATGAAAAATTGGCAAGGATTGTGCGCTTAGAATATAATATTATCGCGGCAGCAGAAAAGATTACTAACGCCGGATTGCCGGCGATGTTGTCATCGAGGCTTTTTATAGGTTTGTAAAAAGATATGAGAAACTTGGAAGATGTAAAAAAAGAAATAGAAAAATTGCAGGAAGAAATACGCGTCGCTGATTATAAATATTATGTTTTAAGCCAGCCGGAAATCTCCGATAAAGAATACGATGACCTGCTAAAACGGATAAAAACTCTCGAAGAAGAATATCCGCAATTAATCACTCAAGATTCGCCAACCCAAAGAGTGTCAGGGGGTATCCTTGAAGGATTTAATACTGTTAAGCACGAAGTGAAAATGCTTTCTCTTGATAACACTTATTCCGTAGAAGAAGTAAAAGATTGGGAAATAAAAATTAAACGCATGCTTAAAAACGAACAGGCGTTAAATTATGTGGTTGAACCAAAAGTTGACGGAGTAAGCTGCTCATTGATTTACAGGTCAGGAGAGCTTGTCTCAGGCGCGACCAGAGGCGATGGAGAAACCGGCGAGGATGTTACGGCAAATATCCGTACGATAAAATCAATACCTCTAAGGCTAATTGGCAAAAATTTTCCTGAGCTGCTTGAAGTAAGAGGAGAAATTTATCTTGATAAAAAAGAACTCAAAGCCATCAACGATGTGCGCTTAAAAAACAAAGAGCAGCTTTTTGCTAATCCAAGGAATGCCGCAAGCGGCTCATTAAAATTGCTTTCACCTTCTATAGTCGCAAAAAGAAACTTGGAGTGCTACATACATTCTTTCGGCTTGGCAAAAGGCGTTGAGTTTAAAACGCATAACGATTTTTTTGAAAAAATAAAAGCCTGGGGATTACGAGTTAATCCGGATAACAAATTCTGCGTAAATCTGGATGGTGCTATTGATTATTGTATGGAGTGGCAAAATAAACGTGACGCGCTTGCCTATGAAATCGATGGTATGGTTATAAAAGTTGATAATTACAGGCTTCGGGAAATCTTGGGCACGACCCGTAAGTCGCCAAGATGGGCGGTCGCTTATAAATTCCCAGCGCATCAGGCGACAACCTTAGTTGAAAAAATTGAATTTAGCGTGGGTAGAACCGGGATAATTACTCCGGTTGCCCTGCTTAAACCTGTAGAATGTGCCGGTGTTACTATTTCGCGGTCCACGCTGCATAATTTTGATGAAATCGAAAGGCTGGATGTGCGAGAAAAAGATACAGTTTTAATTGAAAGAGCCGGAGAGGTTATCCCTAAAATAATCAAGGTGATTATTTCAAAAAGAAGTGAAAATTCCAAAAAGATACATGTACCAAAATTCTGCCCTGAGTGTAAACAGCCGATCTCTAAAGAAAATGAAGAAGAGGTTTACCCCGTTAGAAGCAAAACTTTTAAAAAGAAAACTTCTAACGGGGTTTATTGGTATTGCATTAATCCGGATTGTCCGGCAAAAATAAAACAATCGCTTTTACATTTTTCTTCGCGTACGTGCATGGATATCGAAAGTATGGGCGAAAGCGCCATAGAAGAACTGGTTAACAGAGGCTTGATTAAAAGTCTTGCTGATATCTACACCCTTAGAAAAGAAGATTTGCTGCAATTACCGTTATTCGCCCAGAAGAAAGCTGACAATCTTGTCGCGGCAATTACCGCAAGCAAAAAGCGGCCGCTTTCCAAACTGCTTTTTGGCTTAGGGATCAGGCACATTGGAGAAAAAGCCGCAAGCTTACTCGCCGATAAATTTCATAATATTGATAAGCTTTTTACATTGAAAGCCGCTGATTTAGAGGAAATACAGGAAATTGGCCCGGTAATGGCTAACTCAATAGTTAGTTTCTTTTCTTTAAGGCAAACATATAAGCTTATTGATCAATTTAAAAAGGCCGGGCTTTGTCTGCGCGAGGAAGAAAAACAAAAGACAAAAACCGCAATCACAGGGAAAACTTTTGTATTCACAGGAGAAATGGAGGATTTTTCACGAAATCAGGCTCGAGAACTTGTTGAATCTCTTGGAGGGAAATGGGTTTCCGCTGTAAGCAAGGCAACTGACTATGTGGTTGCCGGTAAAAATCCTGGCTCAAAATATCGAACCGCAAAAGAACTGCATTTAAATATATTAAACGAAACAGAATTTAAGCAACTCATCCGCATGAACACATAGTCCACCTTTTTAAAAGTCAAGCAAACACCACTTGTTTTCGACGAAAATACACTAAAAAATGCTTGATATGACTTAGGGAAATTGCTATAATCGTAGTATTTTCAATCCTTCGCAGGAATCCCCGGGTTTAGCCCGTGGGAGGAATGCATTTGCGATTCCTGCTCAGGAGGAAGCCCCGGACTTTATCCGGGGAGGCTTCACTGAAGCAGCAACTTTTCAAGCTTTAAAAGCGCAGAAAAGCTGCGTAGCTGAATTGATTTCGAGCGAAGCGAGAAATCTCATTAAGGCATCTCGGCAAGATTACCTCGATGCCGATGAAAAATAAGGAATAACCTTAAATAGTTATCTTTTTCATTGGGCCCGTAGCTCAGCTTGGTTAGAGCAGTTGACTCATAATCAATTGGTCCGGGGTTCGAATCCCTGCGGGCCCATGTTGGGCGTATAGCTCAGTTGGTTGGAGCGCTGCACTCACATTGCAGAGGTCTCTGGTTCAAATCCAGATACGCCCATTCTTCTTCGCCCTTAGCGGATAAAACCCGCCGGTAGGGCTTAATAGGAATAGTTTTTAAGCGTTTCTTTATGGCTTATACTTAGATTTATAAAACATATTTACAAATTATGGATTTAAAAGAAGAAATTCGTAAACTGGTTGAGCTACAGAAAGTAGATTCTGAAATATACAAGATTTCTTTAAAAAAAAATAGCGAAATACCTGAAAAACTAAATTTATTAAAAAATGAGTTTGAGCAAAGGAAGAAAGAATTTGAGGCAGCCTTGGAAGCAATAAAACAATTACAGCTTAAAAAGAAAGAGAAAGAACTTAATCTTGCGACAAAAGAAGAAGCCATAAAAAAATCACAGGGACAGCTTTTTCAGCTCAAAACTAATAAAGACTATCAGACTAAGCTTACAGAAATAGCGTCTCTTAAGGCTGATGCGTCATTATTTGAAGAGGAAGTATTAAAAGCAATGGAGGGAATTGAAGCTGCGGACAAAAAAGCAAAAGAAGAAAAAGAAATGTTCGCCCAGGAAGAAAAAAATTATAAAGAAAAACAAGCCGCTTTGCATAAAGAGTTGGAAGATATCGAATCACAAACTAAAACATTTGAAGAAAGGAAAGCGGCTCTTGGTAAAGATATAGATAAAAATATTTTAGCCAGATATGAAAAATTAATTAAAACACGTTCAGGGCTTGCTGTTTGCGCGGTTGATGTGGAAACTGAAAATTGCGGGGCCTGCCACATGCGAATGACTTCTCAAAAAATAAACGAAATAAAAATGTATAGCGAATTGACGCTTTGCGAAAATTGCGTCCGCATTCTATATATTCCTGAAGATTTTAGCCTATGATTCATATTTACATTGATGGCGCCTCTCAAGGTAACCCTGGTAAAGTAGGCATTGGCTATCTTATTTATAAGGGCAATGAAGTTGTTAAGAAACAGGGTGTTTATCTTGGTGTGCAAACAAATAATTTTGCTGAATATATGGCGCTCATTTTTTCGCTCGTAGCGGCGATAGGAATAAACGAAAAAAAAGTAAAAGTTTTTTCCGACAGCCAGCTTCTTTGCGAACAGATAAACGGTAATTATAAAGTTAAAAATAATAATATTTTTCCGCTTTTTATTTTAGCAAAAAGTATCATTGAAAAATTTGAAGAATTCAGCATAGCGCATATTGACCGGGAAAAAAATACCGAAGCGGACAACTTAGCCACCGAGGCGATAGGTTTTTTACGTTAATACATAATAAACTCTAAACGTTTTAAATTTACAATTTTGTATTTGGAATTTGTTTAGAATTTAAAGACAATAATTATAGGAGGGAATCATGAGCGGTCATTCAAAATGGGCAAGTATTAAACACAAAAAAGGCGCTGCAGACGCAAAGCGTGGACAGTTATTTACAAAGCTGATACGCGAAATTACAGTAGCGGCACGTGAAGGCGGAGGCAATCCTGATATGAATGCGCGCTTACGTACAGGTATTGATAGAGCCAGGGCAGCAAATATGGGTTCTGATAATATTGAAAATGCGATTAAGAAAGGTACGGGGCAGCTTGAGGGAGTTATTTATGAGAGCTGCATATTCGAAGCTTATGGGCCCGGAGGCGTCGCGCTTATCGTAGAAACTTTAACCGATAACAAGAATAGAACATCAGCAGAGGTGCGTAATATTTTTACCAAAAAAACCGGCAGCCTTGCCGGCGCAGGCAGTGTTTCCTGGATGTTTAAGAAAAAAGGGGCTATTCTTATTGATAAAGCCCAAGTTAAAAACGAAGATGAATTGTATTCGATAAGCCTTGATGCCGGAGCTGAAGATGTTCAGGTTGGAGAAAAGAATTACGAAATTTTTTGCGACCAAAAAGATTTTGAGAAATTAAAAGACGCTCTAAAGAGCAACAACATAAAAATGGAAGAAGCTGAAATCACCATGGTGCCAAGCTCAAAAATAAAAGTTGGTGCTGCTGACGCGAAAGCGCTGCTTTCTCTCATTGAAGCGCTTGAAGAACAAGATGATACGCAAAAAGTGCACGCTAATTTTGATATCTCTGACGAGTTGCTTGAAAAGATAGCCGCAGAGATGGATTAATGAGGCAGCAACTTTTCAAGCCGTAGGCGCCGAAAAGTTGCGTAGCCGAATTAACCCCGCCGAGCGTGTCAAAATTATCAAAGAGAATCTTGACACATCTTCTGCGAGGCGGGGTAACGATCAAACAAGTAGCGAGCAAGGTAAAAACATGATAGTCTGCGGTATTGACGTAGGGCTTTTAGTTTGTGGCTATTGCATCTGTGAAGTGCAGAACGCGAAAGTGCATTTAATGAAAGAAGGCGAAATAAAAACGACAAAAAAACAAGAGTTTCCGGAAAAGCTTGAATTCATTTACGAAGAATTGCACAAAGAAATTGAAAATTACAGGCCAAGCGCGATAATTTTAGAAAAGCTGTATTCTCACCACCGCCATCCGACAACTTTAGGAATACTTGCACAGGTAAGAGGCGTTGTGGTTTTACTTTCAAGAAAAAGCCATACTGATTTATTTGAATACGCTCCAACGAGAGCAAGAAAAGCATTTTTAGGAAAAGGAAGCGCTAATTCACTTCAAGTTAAAAAGATGGCGGAAAATTTTATCGGCGCGGATATGAAATCTCTTCATACTGCTGACGCGTTTTCGTTGGTAATTGCTTTTGCGCATGAAGAAAAAGTAAGAAATCTTAAAATGGTTGTGCAATGATTTCAAAAATTCGCGGCAAACTAGTAAAAAAAGAAGAGAACAAGGCAGTCGTTGATATTAACGGAATATGTTATGAAGTCAATATTCCATCTGCGGTTTCAAACCGTCTTATTAAAAGCAACGAAGGACTAGTTGAACTTGTCATATATCACTATTTTACCATGGATCAAAACAGGGGTGTCCCTGTAATGATTGGCTTCATCGATGATCTTGAAAAGGAATTCTTTGAAAAATTTATCAGCATTTCCGGAATCGGCCCGAAAGTTGCCCTGAAAGCTTTTGATAAACCAATCGCGCTTATTGCCAGGGCAATTGAAGACGGCGATTTAGCTTTTCTAAAAACGCTCGATGGGATAGGCATGCAAAAAGCTAAACAAATTAT
>JBAYMZ010000052.1:0-7939 GCA_041663385.1 Candidatus Omnitrophota bacterium | reverse complement strand
TACATCCAGGCCTATCCTACAACTCATCTCTGCTCCTTCTTCTTCTCTTTTAATTCAATTTTGACAATTTCTCTCCCGCCGTAATACCCGCAAAAAGGACAAACCATGTGAGCCACTTTCAACTTGCGGCACTCCTTGCACTCAACGAGAAGCGGCGCAACATGCTTATTATGGGTTAATTTCTTTCTGGAACGCGATAGCGAATGCTTTCTTTTTGGTAGAGCCATCTTTGAGACCTCCTTAATGAGCACAGTATTTTTTCGAGCTTAGTGGCGAAGAAAAAATGCTAGTGCGAATTAACCCCGCCGAACGTTGCAAAATTATCGTAGAGAATTTTGCAACCTCTTCTGTGAGGCGGGGTCAATTATTATCTATCCTTGCATTTACATGCTTCAATATTCAAATTTGCCTTACACACAGGACAAACCCCTTTACAATCAGGGGAACATAACACTTTCATCGGAAAACCAAGAAGCATTTCTTCTCTTATCGAATTGTTAGCATCAAGATAAGTTCCCAGTTCATTTACATTGAACAAAAACATAAAATCCTGTTCCAGCGCGTGTTTTGCCGCTCTAAGACAGCGGGAACATATTATATCGCGATTGGTAGACACCTTTGCCTCTACCATAATCTCTCTGCCGATACGCTTGAACTTGCAAACAAGATGTATTTTATCAATGAACTTTACGTCAAAACTATCCAAATCCCAATCAACAGCGTTAATATCTTCTTCTAATTCTATTTCTTCCTCGGTTATCTTTCCTACTTCTATCTTCATACATCAAAAAAATCTAAATTATAAAAACATTAAACTGCGATGATAAAATTTATTTTCTTATCCTTTTAATTTCTTTTAAAACTACTGAAGGCAAAAATTGCTTTAGGTCCGCACCAAGAAAGGCGGCTTCTTTTATAAGGCGAGAAGATATGTATGAATAAAAAGGATGCGGCATAAGAAAAATAGTTTCGATATCGGAAGAAAAACTGCGATTTGTCAAAGCCATTTGAAATTCATATTCAAAATCTGATATCATCCGTAAACCCCTGACTATTACCTTGGCTTTTTTCTTCTTGGCAAAATTAACAACCAGGCCGTCAAACCCCTCAACGCTGACACCCTTGATACTTTTAGTAACCTCTTTTACCATCTTCAAACGTTCCAAATAGGTAAAAAATGTATCCTTAGAAGGCTCTTTTGCCACAGCAACGATTATATCTTTGAAGATGTAGGCCGCGCGCTTAACAATATCAATGTGCCCATTGGTAATTGGATCAAATGTCCCTGGATAAATAGCTGCTTTCATTATATAAAACCTATTTTTTCCTGTATACAAGGAGTAAAGTTTGACCGTATTTCTTCTCTACAATAATCGAAAACTTACTGCTATCAGCTACATACTCATCTTTCACATAACAGAAACATATAATGTAGCCATGAGGGGCTAATATATCACATTCCTCCAATTTTTGCAAGGTACTCTTAAGCATTCCCTGATGATATGGGGGGTCCAGAAAGATAATGTCAAAAACCTCTTTGTAGACATGGAAATCCGTGATTGCGCTTAGGGCGTCTTTTGAATAAACCTTTGTATTTAAAGAAAGATTAAGCGCTTCCAGGTTGCCCCTTACAGCCTTAACTGAATCCCGCTCCGAGTCCACAAACGCCCCTTCGCTTGCCCCAAGGGAAATCGCCTCTATCCCTAAGGCACCGGTTCCGGCAAAAAGCTCTAAAACCCGTTTACCCTCAATTTCTCCACGCATAATATCAAAACAGGCCTTTTTCACGATATTAGCCACTGGCCGGATATCCTTAGGGACACGTATTACTCTTCCTTTTAAACTACCTTGAAGTATTCGCATATTTTGTACCTACATATTTTAGGTTACGAAGGTTACGGATGTTACGGGAAGTTACGAAAGTTACACTTAAAACCTCGTGTTTTACTGTAACCTTAGTAACCTGCCCAACAGGGTGGCCTGTTGGCCTACGTAACTTTCGTAACCTATCCTACTTGTTTAAACTCAAATCAGCATTACTATTAAACCAAAAATCCAGATGATCCCTTATTGTCCGGTGGTTCTGTTTTTCCAAACAAGGATCTTCTTTTATAACCTCATAAGCAAAAGCGCGCGCTTCCTTAAGAACTTCCATGTCCCGCAAAGGATTGGCGATTCTTAAATCAGGAAGCCCATGCTGCATCTGTCCGAAGAAATCTCCCGGGCCTCTTAAGTTAAGGTCTTCTTCAGCGATTTCAAACCCATCACTTGTCGCAACAATTACTTTAAGCCGGCGGCAAACATCTTCAGCAAGTTCATCTTTGCTTAAAATTATAAAGTGTGGCTCGAAGCTTGCACGCTGGATTCTCCCGCGCAATTGATGCAGCTGCGCCAGGCCGAATCTCTCCGGATTTTCCACAAGCATAATTGTCGCGTTCTCAATATTGACACCGACCTCAACAACTGTGGTGGAAATTAATAAATCAATTTCTTTAGCTTGAAATTTTTTTACTACGGAAAGTTTATCCTGGAATTTGAGCCTTCCATGGAATATGCCGATCTTATAAGGCGCAAATTCTTTTTTAATTTCTTTGCTCATAATTTCCAGGGATTTCAAATCTTCATCCTGGCTTTCTTCAATTATCGGATAAATTATGTAGCCTTGCCGGCCTTCTTTTAATTTACTTTTTATAAAATCATACACCCAGGCTCTTTTTTCTTCTTTAACCCAGATTGTTTTTGGAATGATTCGCCCCTTGGGCAAATCCTTGATTATTGAAAGATCCAAATCTCCATACAAGGAAAGCGCAAGGCTCCTTGGTATAGGCGTTGCGCTCATGACTAAATAATGCGGATTCATGCCTTTCTCCGGCAAAAGCGCCCGTTGTGCTACGCCAAATTTATGCTGCTCATCGATTGCCACAAAGGTGAGGTTTTTAAATTCTATCCTCTCTTCAATGAGCGAGTGAGTTCCTATAACGATATCCACTTTACCATCTTTTAAATCTTTATGTATTCTTTCAATTTCTTTAGGTGGAAGTGAAGACACAAGAACTTCTATGCGATACCCTAAACCTTGAAAAAACTTTTCAAAGGTTTCTTTGTGCTGAAAGGCAAGTATTTCTGTAGGAACCATAAAGGCAGCCTGATAACCATTATCAACACAGACGCCAAAGCCAAAGGCACACACAACAGTCTTTCCACAGCCAACATCACCCTGAAGCAGCCTATGCATAGGATACGGCTGAGCAAGCGAAACCAAAATCTCATTCAAAACCATTTCCTGCGAAGGCGTTAACATAAATCCAAGGTTGCTTTTTAATTTACTAATAAATTCATCTTTTACTTTGAGAACCGTGCTCTTTTGCATCCGATGTTTTGCTTTTCTAAGGTAAACCAAAATTTGAGAAAAAAACAATTCCTCAAAGATAAATCTTTCTCGTGAATTATCAGCTTCCTCAAATGTATTTGGGAAATGCATACCTTCAAAGCTTTTTACAATGTTGGGCAAATTCTTTTTTGTCCGGATATCAAAAGGCAAAGGGTCTACCAACTTAGTTTTCATGAGGCCCAGCGCAAAAGAAACAGTCTTTCTGATAAATTTCTGATTCAAGAAACGCGTTGTCGGATAAACACTTACTATTCTTCCCAGATTAAGCGACTCTGAATCCTCTTCAAAAACCTCAAACTCAGGAGCAACTATTTTCATCTTACCTTCATATTTTTTAGGTTTTCCGTATATAATTAGAGTACTGTCTGGTTGTATGCTATCATACAAATACCCTTGATTAAACCAGGTACAAAGTAAAACTCCGCTTGAATCACTAACAGCAATTTCCAATATGTTTCTTACCCGCGTTGCCCGCACAAAATAAGGAATTTTTTTAAGATGCCGTGCGATAACTTTACCTTTCACAACCGCGAACTCATCCTCTTTCAGGTCTTTTATTTTTTTTAAATTCCTGCGGTCTTCATAGCGGAATGGAAAATACCTTAAAATATCACCAACTGTAGATACACCTACTTTTTTAAATACTTCTTCTTTCTTTGGCCCAACACCTTTTAAGTATCGTATGGATTCGGTATACATTTTATTTTGATAAGAAAATAGATAATGGAAGATAGAAAATAGAAGCAGTTTTTCAATCTTCTATCATCAAACTTCTATCTTCTGCTCCATGCTTTAGATGTCTTTGCGTAGTTTTCAATTATAGCCCGGTGATCAAAGGCGATTTTTTCAGGAAGTGAATTAAATTTATATACTTTTGCGTTCATGGCGTCTGAAGCGGCTTTCAATTTACCCTTACCTTTGCCGGTAAATATTACGGAAACCGTATGAAAACGCGCGTCCCGTTTAGGGTCAGAAGAAACACCAAATAATTTTATCCCGGTAAAATCGAGATTAGTTTCTTCTTTCATTTCTCTTTTTACGGCTTCTTCAACAGTTTCTCCATAATCCACAAAACCTCCGGGAAGAGCCCAGCCAAGAGGCGGATTTGTCCGTTCGATTAGCACAATACCGCCTTCATGTTCCATTATCCCATCAACCGTGAGAAACGGGCCCTGGCAAAGTTTATTTTGCAGATGATCCAAATATTCATTCACATTTTTTTGAAATATTTTAAGCGCTCCATCGGAGTATAGGACAAATTCTATTTTTTTAAGCGAAGGTTCCTTGGTTTCTTTTAGATATCGAAAAACCTCCTGCGCCATTATTTTCGAGGCAACTTCATAAGAAAAATGCCCTACTCCGCAGCCAAGAGCACAAAAAGCAAGTGAATCTATTTTTTTCTTTTGTGCAACGAGGAGTGTGCTAAGGGTTGCCTTACGTATGATTTCTTCATTGGTTTTAAAATCCATCTCCATGGTTGCCGCATGAATCACATATTTTGCTTTTAATTTTCCGGCACCGGTTATCACGGCCTCACCAACCTTAACCGGGCCTTGTTTCATTGCCGCTTCCTCTATTTCCTTACCGCCTTTACGCTTTATCACGCCGGCGACACCTCCACCCATATGAAATTTATTGTTTGCGGCATTAACTATTGCCTCAAGCGAACTTTCCGTAATATCACCTTTGATTATTATAATTTCTGTATCTTTAATTTTCATGACGCGTTTCCTTTTATTTTTGTATCCTGATTTTTGCTATTGTAATTCTTTACCATATGTTTTGCTAAGCTATAAGCTTCAACCTTAGTTTTTACCTTAGAAAGCACCTGTTCCTCTTTAATTTTTTTAAGAATGTTTCCAACAAGAACAGAGGGTTTTAGATTAAATTTTCGCATTATGTCATAACCATCAAGTAGCTTAACAAGAGGCTTTTTTTTCTTATCGAGAAAATAAGTATCAACAAGGCCAAGCATTATTTTTTCATGCCTTTTTCGCTTTTTAAAATTCGTCAGGGGCCCTCGGGTTGCGCGCCAGTCAGAAAGCGAAAGAAGAATTACAGAAACTCCCTCTTCCTCTGCATCACGAAAGAAATGATAGATTGCTCTTTTTGTCGGGGTAATTTGATCGGCAAGATAACCCGGCCTGAGATGCCAAAAAATAAGTTTTTTCAACACCTCTTTTTCATGAAATGAAACTTTCAGGTTCTTTGCAATTATCTCAGCCATATCCCTTCCGATTTTTTCATGGGTATGGAATATTGTACGTTTTCCTTTTTTCTTTTTTGCAATAGGCTTACCGATATCATGCAAAAGGCAGGCCAGCTTTATAATTTCAAATCTTGGCCTATTTTCTGCTAAAGGCTCATTGAGATAATCTAATATTTCTTTTTTTCTTATGATATATTTTTGGTACAACAATTCAAATTCCTTAAGCGCTTCAAGCGAATGATCCCAGACATCAAGATGATGATACCCGCCCTGGCGTACTTTTCTTGTCTTAGCTATTTGCGGCATAATTTCATCGATAATTCTTAAATCATCCATCATCTTTATCGCAAGATAGGACCGCGGCGAAGAAAACATTTTAAAAAGTTCTTCATTGATCCGCTCGCGGGAAACATTTTTAATCAGCTTTTTATATTTAACCATTGCCTTTTGGGTATTCTTTTCGATGCGAAAACCGTAATTAACCATAAAAGAAAAGCCTCTCAAAATACGCAATGGATCCTGATGTAATACCTCTAATTTTGGGCTCTTTATTATTCCTTTTCTGATATCAGAAAGCCCGCCGAATAAATCAATGATACTGCTTTTTTTATCGAGAAGATTAAGAGCAAGCGTATTTATCGTAAAATCGCGTAAACCCAAATCCTCATCGATGCTTGCGGCACGCATAAGCGTAAAATCATAAGTATATATTTTTGATTTCTTTTTAAGAATTACGCGGTAGGCCTGTTCTTCTTCGTCAAGAACGATAAATTTTGAGTTTATTGCCCTGGAAAACTGCTTAACAAAAGCTAAAACATTTTTCTCAACACAAAAATCAAAATCAAGAAAGTCTTTATCTTTTGCCAGTACAATATCGCGTAAAAAGCCGCCAACCAGCCAGATATTTGTCTTTCTAACTTTGGCAGTTTTACGGATTAAATCAAGATAGGGTATTTTTTTGAGAAAATTTTTAGGGTTCATATAAGCTTAATATTTATGTTGCAGACAAATGCTGGTTACTATAAAGAATTCCTAATTTCTAATGACGAATGACTAATTAATGTCTAATTACCCAATGTCTAAACAGTTTTGTCATTAAACATTAGGAAATTAATTCGTCATTCGGATTTAGACATTAGTCATTTTAGAAGAATATTTGCTGATACTATACCTTTTCGGACAATTTATTGAATATATCCTCTTCAATAAAAAGCGGCGCTTTCATACGCACAGCCAGCGCTATACCGTCTGACGGCCGCGTATCTATAAGCTTAATTCCGGCGTTGGTCATAAGATACAGTTTAGCATGAAAAGTGTTATCGATAAGCTCATCTATAACAACTTTTTGGAGCTTGGCATTGAGGATATTAAAAATAGAACACATCACATCATGCGTGAGTGGCCGCGGGGGCATAAAACCGTTTAGCGGCATTCTTATGGAAGCGGCTTCGCTTGAACCGACAACAATCGGAAGGAATTTCGCGCCTTTTTTTTCTTTTAGGACAACAACCTGTTCCTTCTTTGCTTCGTCTATGATAATGCGGGAGAGTTCGAATTCTATCATTTTATTTTTTTACCAAGGATATCACGTAATTCTCGCATGAACTGGTTTATATCTTTAAATTGCCTGTATACTGAAGCAAACCGCACATAGGCAACATCATCTAATTTAGCGAGCTTCTCCATGACCAACTCACCAATATGGCGTGAATCAACTTCCTGGTCAAATTTCTTTTGTATTTCAGCTTCAACATCAGTAACAATCTTTTCAATCTTTTCCATGCTTACAGGGCGCTTCTGACAGGCATTCCTTAGCCCGGATAAAATTTTTTCCCGGATAAAAGGCTCCCTGCGACTGTCTTTTTTAATTACCATAAGCGGAGTTTTTTCCACATACTCGTAAGTTGTAAAACGCTTATTACAAGAAGAACACTCACGGCGCCTTCTTATGGCTGTCGCTTCAGAAGTTTCCCGTGAGTCAATCACCCTGTCTTCGTTGTGATTACAAAATGGACACTTCATATTTTCCTCGCTTTGCTCGGAAAGATAACAGAAAACAGATTACAGAAACCGGATAAGAGAAGATAGAAGATTGAGGATAGAAAGACAATGGTTTCTACCTTCCTTCCCTTTCTTTCTATTTTCTATCATCTATCTTCTATTGTCCCTCGCCTTCATCTTTCTGCTATCTGTTATCATTTTAAATCAACCTTTCTTAACTTCAATTTTGCTTCTTTCAAGAAAGCTATCGCCATTTTATCAGGATAATGATCAGCAATAACAACTTCATTTATCCCGGCATTGATTATCATTTTAGCGCAAATGACACAGGGATGATT
>JBAYMZ010000051.1:0-7984 GCA_041663385.1 Candidatus Omnitrophota bacterium | reverse complement strand
CTTTTGTCGAGAACCTTTGATTCTTATGTAAAAAGCAGGCTTGTTCAGGATAAGGAAAATTTTGTTTCGCTTCTGAAATCAATAGATGATGAAAAAAGAAATTTTCTTTGTAACTTTATCCCCGTCTTGAAGGAAATTTTTCCTTTTAAGGAAGAAATGCCCAAGGATTCCGGAGTTATTTTTGATGTTTATTGGGCCCTGATTAAAACCATAGTTCAGCACGACGGCAGTATATTTTTAGGAATAAATAATATTCAGTATGCGGATTTATTATCATTAGATTTTTTAAACTTTTTATTGACTAAAGGGAAGAATTCAAAAATATTCCTGTTCCTTACGGCACTGGAGCCTCTTCCTGCGGGTGGATACAATCCTTTCGAAGTAAAAGATATCATCGGGAGGATGATTGCGAACCCAGATATAAAAACTATAAGGTTGGGTACTTTTTCCGACAAGGAAACCGAAGAGGTTGTTGATGTGGTTTTTCCGAATGCTGATAAGCAAAAAAAATTAAGCAAAATTATTTTTAGCCTTACGAAAGGTCACCCATTTTTTATAGAAGAGCTTTTAAAGTATCTTATAGAAAAATCATTAGTATGTTTTGAAAATAATAAATGGGAAGCCAAAGATATAGCCAGGGAGATGCTTCCTCGATCTTTAGAGGAAGTAATAAGCCAGAGGATTAAGGGGCTAGACCCCGACGTTAAAGAGGTAATGTTGCTTTCTTCCGTGATAGGCGAGGATATAAGCCCGGAAATATTGACGAGGATTAAGTCCGTTAAAGAAGGAAATATGCTTGAGATTTTAGATAAAGCAAAGAAGCTTAGGCTTATAAAAGAAGAGGAAGATGGGTTTAGTTTTCCTAATGACATTGCCAAGGAGATTACCCTAAAGGAGATTGAGCCTGTCCAGAAAAAAAATTTTACTAACAAAGTTTCGGAAGCGCTAATGGATCTCTATAAAGATAATCTTGAAACGGTAAGTTTTCAGCTTGGCAGTATTTTTAGTAAGAGTGAAGAAACTGAAAAATTGCATAATTTTATTCAGAGAATCGGCGAAAAAACTTCCAAAATATTTAATTCACAGGAAATATTAAAATATCTGGAAGATTTAAGCAGGGTCGCTGAAGAAGAAGAGAAGGTTATTCCTGTTCCGGAAATCGCGGAACATGAATTTCCTTTAGCGGTAGATTTTTTACGGCTGCTGCAAGGAGCTTTAAAAGATTCAAAATTGTATCCCAGGGGAAGCAAAATAAGAGAATCAGCTATTGATAATGTCTATGAATCTTTAGTTTTTATCCTTGACCGGTACGAGGCAATCACTATCAGCGAAATTGAGAAGTCTCTGATCGTGAATAAGCGTAGAGTCACTTTGAGGTTGGCTAAATTTATAGACCCCGACTATACAGTAAAGTTTTTGATTGAGAGGGATATAAAATCTTTTTCTCTGGTTAGGGGTATTACAAAAGAAGAATTGAGCCGTTTTATTGAAATAATTATGCTTGATCCGCAGGACATATATGTTTTGGGGAAATGGAAAGATATTCTTCTGCAAAAAAAGCTTCTACATGTTTCTGTAAATAAGGCTGTATATATGACGCCTCAGGGGGCCAGTAGCGTTATTGCCGCAAAAGATAAAATAGAAAATGCGGTATTAGCGGATTTTATTTTAGGGAAAATTTCCGGCAAAGAATTGGGGAATATGAATTTGCTTTCCATGCTTAAGAATGACCCAAAAATACTTTCCGACCAGCTTTTAAAAGCCGTTGAGGCCGCTAAGGAGTTGGATAAATATTCCGATGAAGTAAATGTTTTGGCTCAGGGCGTAGAAAAGATAGCTAGTCTGATGGACGGGGGATCAAAAGGCATCCCGGCTAAAGATAATGTAGAAATAAAGAAAAAGCTTGCGGAAGCATTTATGAATTTTAGCCTCAAAACAAAAATTCAACTTATAAGACGGGCAAATTCGGCGGATAATTTTGTTTTAAACGCCATGGGCCTGATAGATGAAAAAGCCATGATGGAGTTTTTAGGAGAAGCTTTTTCTTCTTTAGAGTCTGCGTGGTCGCTTGGAAAGTTGGTCTTAAAATTATACGAGGCTTATACGGCGGCCGGTAAAGACCTAAAAGCGATTGTGTTTTTGCAGATTGAAGGTAAAGCATTTTCTGAAGAAGAGAAAAACGTTATAAAAGGTGAAATTGAATGGGGGAGCCTTTCGTTAGAAAAAAAGGTTAATGATGTTTATAAGATGGATAAGGATGTTTTGAGTGAAATTTCAGAAAATGAAATTAGCTCAATCATCGAAGGCGTGACGCTTTCGGATAAGCTTGAACAATCAGAAAAGCTGTTCGTCTATTTTAGAACTAAATCTTTAGAATCTCCGCATGATATCGGCATGAAAGTTAAAAGTGCATATGCTGGGGTTTTGAAAAAAATTTATGCCATAGCCGATAAAAAGAAAGCATTTTTTGATGCCCTGGAAGTATTTATTTCGAGTATTAAAGCTGACGTTACTAAAGCGGACATTGATTTTTCGTTAAGCTTGCTAAGCTCGATTATCGAAGATCTTAATTTATATAAGTTTAAAAGGAAGGGGGAATATGAAAAAATAAAGCTTTTTTACGATATCCATAAATTTATTGATGCCAACAAATCCTATATAAGCGATGCCGGCGTGACCTCTTTGACTCAAAAATTGAATTTCGAGGATTTGGCCGTAGAGTTATTTAACTTTTACACAGAAGGGGGTATAGAAAACTCGGAGTTGAAAGATATCGAAAATATAGTTCAATATTTTTCATTATTATTTTTAGACAAAGTCATTAAAAGTCTTGTCGTAAAACTGGCTAAGATAGGTGATCCTTTTGATAGATTTTTGATAATTAGGAGGCTTCAGAAGTTTAGTTTTTCTTTGAGCAAAGACGATCTTGAGAAACTCACAAATACAATTTTAAATTCTTTACAATTTGATGATGTGTGTGATATGCTTTCTTATACTAAAAAAGAAGAATTGGTGTCGGTGCTAACAAATCTCTATCCAAAAATTAGGGAAGAAGACAAGGAAAAAATATTAAATATAGCCTATAGGCTAAAATTAAAAGAAATATTGCCATTTTTAAAAGAATTAGCGAAAACAGCTAATTCTCGTCAGCTGCAAAAGCGTATCGTAGAAATTATTGACGAAATAGAATAACAAACATTATGTCATTAGAAAGAAGAAAAATATCATCTTTGGGCCAGCTTCTCATTAGCTTAAGTAAAATTACCGCGGACCAGCTTAAAGAGGTGCTGCTTTTGCAAAGGGGTCAATATCCCGACAAGCCGATAGGAGAGTTGCTTGTGAGTTTGGGGTATGTAACGAAAGAGGATATACATAAGGCTTTGGCATTGCAATTTTTATATCCGCAGATAGAGTTACGCAGGTATAAACTACAAAAAGCGATAGTCGATTTGATACCCAGAGATATAGCGCGTATGTATAAAGTTATTCCTTTAGATAGGTTTGGTAGCATCATTACATTAGGCATGCTTAATCCTTTGGACAAAAAAGCTGTAGAGGCTGTCGAAAAGATAACTTCTTTATCGGCGCGGTTGTTTATGATTAGCGAAGAGGATTTGGAGCATGCCCTTGAAATAGTTTATAGATAATGGACGAAAGCATCGATAAAAGAGAAGAAAAAAAAACAGATGACTTTGTCGTTGACAAGAGCCGTCTGGAAAGCCTGGAGAAGGCTGACAATTTTTTAGCGGGCGAGTCTTATGCTTTAAAGCTTGTAAAACATATTATCGTTGAAGCTATTGATAAGCGAGCTAGCGATATTTTTGTTGAGCCCCTGGAGAAATCGTTACGTATACGCTATAGAGTTGACGGCCTTTTGTGTGATGCAGGCACTTATTCGATTGATGACTCTCCGTATATTGTAAGCGCCCTCAAAGTGCTTGCGGGGTTAGATATTGCTGAGCACCGGTTCCCGCAGGATGGGCGTTTTAGATTTAAGGTTCAGGAAAAGATAGTAGATTTTAGAGTTTCTGTTATAACCACCAATTTAGGAGAAAAGTTGGTAATGAGGGTATTAGATAAGAGCCGCATAGAGCTGGATTTGGATAGCCTGGGTTTTGACGAAGAAGGTATTGCGATTTTAAAGAGAAACCTGAAAAAACCTTATGGCATGATTTTAGTTTGCGGCCCTACCGGTGGCGGAAAAACTACAACTTTATACTCATGCCTTAAGTTCATAGATTCTGTGGATGTGAACATAGTTACAGTCGAAGATCCGATAGAATTTCAATTATCAGGGATAAATCAGGTAGCAGTACAGGATGGCGTCGGGTTAACTTTTGCTGCAGCGCTTCGTTCCATATTAAGACAGGATCCTGATATCATTCTGGTAGGCGAAATCAGGGATTTTGAAACAGCTGATATCGCGGTAAAAGCGTCTCTTACGGGACATTTGGTGTTGTCTACTCTTCATACCACGACTGCGCCGGCGGCGGTCGTTCGATTCATAAATATGGGCATTGAGCCTTTTCTGGTTGCCTCTTCCTGCCTTGTAACTGCTTCTCAAGCGTTATTTAGAGTCCTTTGTCCTAATTGTAAGCGGGAGACTGAAGTATCAGAAATATTAAGGGAAGAATTGAAGCTTAATAACCTTAGCATACCAAAAGATTTTAAATATTATCAGCCGGTAGGCTGCGGTTCCTGCAGTAACACCGGTTTCTTGGGAAGAAAAGCTATCATTGAAGTCCTAGAATTAGACCAAGATATAAAAGATCTTCTTGTTCATAACGAAACAGAAGCAAAAATACGGGAAGTTGCTGTTAAAAAGGGAATGAAAACGTTAAGAGAAAAAGCGTTAAGGAAGCTTTTAGAAGGGACAACTACGATAGAGGAAGTATATCGAGTCACTATGGGTGGTTAGAGTGTAATTTATGATAGACAAAAACAATAAAGAGGGTATTACCGAAAAACAGAATAACGAGGCAGAAGTTTTTTGTTCTCTTTGCGAACAAACATTTTTCCCTCCCATAGATTTACAAAAATATCAGATACCGGAACAAGTCTTGACATATATTCCGGAGAGGATTGCGAGAGCTTATCAGGTTTTGCCTATTTCTCGAATGGGCCATGTTTTGACTATTGTCATAAGTGAACCATCCGATATCTTTTTAGTGGACAATTTAAGCCTGCTTACGCAATTGGAGATTTCTCCGGTTATCGCGACAAAAAAACAAATTTTAAGCGCTATTGAGAAATATTACTCGCTTACAAAAATAGCACCGGATAAAGAAAAAGATGTTTCCGGCGAAGACGAGAGTTCGGAAATTTCTTCTTTCAAGGAACAGAAATTTAACGTAGAGGAAATAACAAGAATTTCCAGCGAAACAAGAGTGGTAAACGCGGTAAATAAATTCTTGAGTGATGCTGTAAAATCAAGGGCTAGCGATATACATATTGAACCTTTTGAAAAAGAAGTCCGTGTTCGTTATCGCGTTGACGGTATTTTGAATGAAGTAAAACAAATGGACAAAAAATATCAGCAAGCAATAATCGCAAGGTTAAAACTAATGGCTCGTTTGGACATTACACAAAAAAGGATGCCTCAAGATGGGCGGTTTGGTTTTTGTGCTCAAGATAAAGAAGTTGATGTCAGGATGTCTATCCTGCCTATAGATTTTGGAGAGAAAATTGTTATGCGTCTTTTAGACAAAGCAAATGTTAGGCTGGAAATCGACATTTTGGGGTTTTCTCCTTACGCGCTAGAGGGGTTTAAACGCGCAATCGCTAAGCCCTTTGGTTTAATTTTGCTTACCGGGCCGACGGGTTCAGGCAAGACCACTACGTTATATACTCTTTTAAACAGGATAAATACCATTGAGCGAAATATTACTACCATTGAAGATCCCGTGGAATATAATTTACCCGGAGTAACTCAAATTCCGGTAAGGCATGAAATTGAGTTGGATTTTGCAACTATTTTGCGCGCGACCCTACGTCAGTCACCTGATATAATAATGGTGGGTGAAATTAGGGATTTTGAGACCGTAGATATCGCGATGAAGGCGGCGCTTACGGGGCACATTGTTTTATCGACCCTTCATACCAACGATGCCCCATCGGCTATTACGCGCCTTTTAAATATGGGGGTAGAGCCTTTTTTAATATCTTCTTCTTTAAATCTGGTAGCAGCCCAGCGTTTAGTGCGAAAAATATGTGTCAATTGCAAGATGGGTTATAAAATAGATTTGAGTAACTACAAGGATATACCTGAAGAATACAGAAAAAAAGATGTAACGCTTTATAAAGGGCAGGGATGCGAAGAGTGTAAGAATTCAGGCTATAAAGGGCGTGTTGCGGTGGCCGAAGTTCTTTCTTTTGATGCCGCAATGAGAGAACTGATTATGAAGAAAGCTTCCGTAGACGAGATACAGGAATACGCGCGTGTTAATTGCGGCATGAAAACTTTGCGGGAAGATGCCATGGAAAAATGTTTAAGAGGGGAGACTACTTTTGAAGAGGTGCTAAGAATAACTTTAATGTAATATGGCATTATACAATTATTCAGGTTTAGATACAAACAATAAAAAGGTTAAAGGTGAAGTCGAAGCTTCTTCTTTGGAAGAAATATTAAATAAGTTGCGCGCCGAGAACATTCATATTCTTGACGTAGCGGAAGTTAAAAAGGAATCTATTTTTCATGCCGGCCTTAGGGTAAAGAGCGATGATTTAGTAGTTTTTTCCAGGCAGTTGTCATCTTTAATTTCCGCGGGCATCCCTATTGTCAGAAGCTTGGGTATTTTAGCGGAACAGACCGACAACAAGAGTTTTAAGAATGTAATACTTTCTATTCAGAAAAGTATTGAATCAGGAAACAGCCTCGCCGATTCCTTTTCGAAATATCCAAAATTATTTTCCCCTCTTTTTATTAACATGATCAACGTCGGAGAATTCAGTGGCAGTTTGGATGTTATGTTAGAGAGGCTCGCGAATTATTTAAAAAGTTATAATGGCCTGGTTAAGAAAGTACAATCTGCAATGGTCTATCCTATAGGGATTGTGCTTGTCGCCGGCGTAATAATGACTGCTCTTTTTTTATTTGTTATCCCGGGATTTCAGAAAATGTTTGATGGCTTGGGGGCAAAGATGCCTCTTTCTACGGAAATACTTATAATAATCAGCAAAATAGTAAGGAAGTTTTTTTTATTAGGAGCCGGGATTATTACTATTATCATTATCGCCCTTCGGAAGTTTATTCAGACTCCGCGTGGGTCAGAGCTCTGCGAAAGGATTGTGATTAAATCTCCTATGCTGGGAAAAATATTTTTAAAAATGGTTTTCGCGCGCTTCGTGAAAACTCTTGCTGTTTTAGTAAGAAGCGGTGTCCCGATTCTTAACTCCCTAGTTGTTGCCGGCAAGACTTCCGGTTCAAAAATTCTTGAAATAAAAATGGACACCATAAAAGACGATGTTGCCAGAGGCAACAAGCTCGCTGACAGTTTAAGGAAAACAAATTTTTTTCCGGTAATGCTAGTGAGCATGGTTGGTGTAGGAGAAGAGGGTGGAGATTTGCCTACCATGCTTGAGAAAATAGCGGAAATGTATGAAGGTGACGTAGACGCAACCGTATCGGCGCTTCTTTCTTTGCTTGAGCCGGCAATTATGGTATTTTTGGGTGTAGTTGTCGGTGGTATAGTTATTTGTTTGTACTTGCCTATCCTTAAAATGCCTCAACTAGTATCTGGCGGCGGAAAATAGGAATAGTATAGCTTATTTTTTGCAAACTATCTTCAGTTTGACTTTTAACGGTATTTATGGTATACTTCTGATGTTTTGATTTAACTTTACGGTGATGAACATGCTTATAAACTACAAAATGATCCCAAAATTTAGCTTAAATTTAGCATTGACGGTTGTAGTAGTAGTTTATCCAGCTTTTCGGTTTGCGCCGTAAGGTGATCACGTTTTACTAAAAATTAATCCCTGCCGG
>JBAYMZ010000050.1:0-8025 GCA_041663385.1 Candidatus Omnitrophota bacterium | reverse complement strand
GGCTTTATCGGAACAATTTGGGTAACAGCGATGGTCTGATTTTTAATCGGCATAAACACAGGCTTTAGATTGTTATTCAGCGCAGGGCTTAACTGCGTAAGCGCTACCTTAGCAGCCCCAGTCTGGTTTAGTTTAATAAATTCCGGCGCCTTCACGGCATTAAAATCCACAGACACAAATTTTGGCATTGTGCTTGCAAGTTGTGGTATTTTCGTAAGATTTGCATCTACGTGCATATCAAGAGGCTTAATTGTGCCAATTGTTGCCCACTGCGGCTTTAGCGGCACAAGCTGTGTAAGCGTAGGTGTGGCCTGGTTGATTTTAGTGAACTCAAATTTTATCGCCGGATTGGCATTGGATATCTTGATCCATTCAGGTTTAATGAGCGCTTGCTGTGTGAGCGTAGGCGTAGCTTGGCCTATCTTAGTAAATTCAGGCTTTATGGCCGAATTAACTTCTACTAACTTAATCCACTGAGGTTTTGCAGCTAATGTCGGCGCAAAAGATTCAAACTTTGGCTTAATTTGTGATAGCATGCCTGCTTCCTTAATAATATAAAGATTGTTCTTTTCTATGGCCATAGGTTTAATTGGCTCTGGCTGCTTGATCATTGTAAAATTAGGTTTAGTCAAAGCGTTATAGCCAAAAGATTCAAATTTTGGCAGTGGCATAAGTATTGGCGTCGGAGCTTTTGTCAATTTGGCATCGAAAGGTAATTGCATCGGTTTAATTGGCGTAAGTGTATTAAGCGTTGGTTTTAACGGCGCCAATTGTTTTATAGGAGATATAGCTGTGATTTTAGGTAATACCGGCCTCATCGCCTGGTTAAAAGAATTATCCAACTTAGCCCACTGCGGTTTTATCAGCGTAGGCTGGCTAATCGGTAATGTAATCGGATTTTTAATCGGTAGAAATACAGGTTTCAAAGTCTTGTTAAATGCAGGATTGGTTTGGTTAAAAGGCATCTTTATGGGTGTGATGCTGCTGATTTTAACAAATTCAAGTTTTATGGGTTTTAGCGTTGTGAAGGTGTTAGGTAGTCCGCTACTTAATGCAGTTAGTTTATATGGCTGAATAAAAACAGGTGTTATGGGTTTAAAAGTATTGTTATTAGCAAGAGCAGGAAGTTTATAGACCTGGGATTTGTATGTTGTTGGTTGCGTAGCATATATGTTGCCAGGCTTGCTGGCGGCAACTGATGTTGGCATTGTGGGCTTAGATAAAGCTGTTGCTAATGGCTGTGTTGTGATCCGAACAGGAACTGTCGTGTTGTTTAATTTAGGGAATGTTACTGATGCGAGCGTTTCCGGCGGTTTAGGTATTTCAGGCATTGTCGAACGATCAATCGTTGTGGCTATGCGTATGGGCTTGGCATTGGCTATGTAGGGTTTAAAAGCCGCCGGGTTTACTTTTACTAGAGCAGGGGGGGTTATCCCGGATATCGCTGTTGTTGGTACTTGTTGGCCTGATCCATTGGCACGGCCATTGTTTCGTGCTATCCATTGATTTTCTTGTTGTTTTTCGAGAAGATTGTTAAAAGCTCTGTTGATGCCGGCTTCGTAGTTATTTTGCCACTGCCGTTGAGCCCATTCATTTCTTTGATTTTGGATTACTATTCCTTGAAGCTGATTTATGGTTGTTTTTGTCGCATCAGGAACTTGAAGAGCCCTTGTGGGATTTTCTGCTGATATCTGGCTATTCCCTTTTGGAGCGTTATTGCTTGAAGTATCTACTAAGACTTTATCCGTAGGCACAGCTTTTGTAGCGCCATTTCTAGGGCCAGAAGCGGAAGCATAAGCTTCCATTGATAGGCAAGATAGAAGGTAGAAAAGCAATAAAGAACAAGAAAAAATAACCGTAGAGGCAATAATGACCCTGATGCCTTGTGAGATTTTCTTGCCGGTTGCCCCTAATTGTTCTTTCTTTCTTTTTATAATCATTTGTATCACCGTCCAAAAAAAAAGAGGCGAATAATTCGCCTCCCACTTACTTACCCAAATTTTTGTTCCACGGTTTTTTCATACGAAGATTATTCTTTTCACCGTGGCTTTGTTTACCCGACTTACGCCGGATGAACCTTTGTTCACATTCTCTTTACCATACAACTATAACATACTTATAAGATTAATGTCAAGGTGATTTCGTGAAAAGAGTGTAAACGTTTCCAAAGTCCTACACCCTGAAGGTTGCCTTAATATTTGCGTTAATTACCACTAATTACTTTAAGCGTAGGAATTGAGTTATCAATTTTATTTGGCACCTTTGGGCCTTCGTTCCAGCGAAATGTTCCGTTAGGTTCTAACCTAAATCCAGGCGATTCTTGTGTTTTTTCGCCTAGGCGTATAACTCGATTATCTTTCGGGATGGTGACTTCTTTTTTCTCTCCATCGCTGCCTTGGACATAAGCTTTTCCTGCCACGACAGTTCCCACGGCAACGCCTTCAGAATTTTTAATTACAACTCCAGGCATAGGGGTAATATCAATATTATTGGATGGCTTTGGGCCTTCGTTCCAGCGGAAAGCCCCATTGGGCCCTATGCTAAATCCTGACGATTCTACTGGTTTTTTACCTATGTTTGGTACAGGTATTTCCTTTATTTCACCATCTTTCCCTTGCGTGTAAATTTTTCCTTCCATAATAACGCTTGTAGTGCCTTTATTATCTTTAATTACAACTCCGGACAGAGGTTTTCCCTGAGTAGGGTCTAATACGGTTTCTGCCGGGCTACGTGAAGTATAATTAAATGTTTCAACGGTTGCTGCTGGCGCCGCGTTAGTATTAGTTGGACCGAGCGAAGTAATGGCCTGATCAGTGGTTTCGCGGTTATAATTAGCATGGATGTTGAGTTCTTCTCTGGTTGTATAGTAAGGGTTAGCATAAGTTTTACCGTCATCAAAAGATACTTGCGTAAGCAGGCGATTATCATGCATCGCGGCTTTGCCGTCACGCAAATCTTCGGTTCCCACCACTCTTTGAATGTTACCATCGCTGTCTTTTGTTTCGGTCACTTCTCTGACACGGGTAACGCCATTATTATAATAAATTAGAATCATTTTTCCTGTTGCCTCATCTTTGGCAAAGATCGTTGAAACAGGTTTTGTTTCACTGGCGCGCGCTGTTTCTTCCCAGCCTCCCTGGCGGCTGTATTTATATTCAAAATTATTGTCGATTATCTTTGCCTCGTTAAGATCAATTTTCTGTTCATTCCTTAGTTTAATTGCCTGCATGTAAAGATCTTTGTTTATTGTATTTCCGGTTTTGCCAAGGCGTGGATCAGCAAGATCGCCGCCGATAATGAATTTATTATCTTTCAAAATGTTTTCCAAGGCCTCTTTGGACGCGTCAATTTTCGTGGCATTAAATATGTTATTTTTACTGCCTAAAAATGATTTGTCCGAAGCAATGATATTACCGGCAAAGATATTATTGAATGTATTTGTAAATGATGAGCCGGAAGCTTTAAGTGTAGAATTGAAAATATTGTTATTAGCTCCATTAAAGGAATTGCCAAGCGCATTCACATGTTGCTGGAATGTGTTGAATTTAGCCCCCGTAAAGGAATTATCATGAGCATTTACAAAACCCTTAAATTCATTGCGATAAGCGTCTTTAAAGGAGTCCTTAAAAGCGTCAACTCTGCCGGAAAAGGTATTAAAATTAGCCCCTTCAAAGGAATTGCCCATGGCTTTTACATAGGTATTGAAATTATTTTTATAAGCGCCTGCGAAAGAGTGATCCAGGGCAATCACCTTCATTTTAAAGGTGTTGTCAAAGGCTTTAGAAAATGAAGTTCCGGAAGCTTTAAGCGTAGAATTAAAGGTATTATTGTTGGCTCCGGCAAAGGCATTACCATAGGCATTTACATGTTGATTGAAAGTATTAAGCTTTGCGCCGGCAAAAGCATTATCAATGGTGTTTACTTGACCGTTAAAGGTATTGCTAAACGCATTTTTAAAGGAATCGCCATAAGCGGTTACCTTGTCTATAAAGGTGTTGTTAAAAGCGCCAGAGAGAGAATTGCCATAACTATTTAACGTAGATTTAAATATATTGCTATTTGCTTCGGCAAACGCATTATCAAAAGTATTTACATGTTGGTTGAAGGTGTTAAGTTTAGCTCCTGCAAATGAGTTACCAAGCGCATCTAAGCGTCCGTCAAAAGTGTTATTAAACGCATTTTTAAAGGAATGGCCATCAGTAAGCGCGTCACCCTTAAAGGTATTATTAAAAGCGTCAGAGAAAGAATTGCCTAAAGCGTGAAAGGTTGGAGATTTAAATATATTATTGTTGGCTCCGGCAAAGGAATTGCCAGTAGCGTATACGTGTTGGTTGAAAGTATTCTTGAAAGCATTAGCAAAAGAAGCATTAGAGGCTTTAAGTGTGGAATTAAAAATATTATTGTTTGCTCCGCTAAAGGAACTACCAAGAGCGTTGATGTGTTGGTTAAAGGTATTGAATTTGGCTCCGGCAAAAGAGTTGCCAAAAGCGTTTACGGGCTTATTAAAAGTATTCAGGTTAGCGTTAGTAAAAGAATTGCCATAAGCAAAAACTTTATTGTTGAAATTGTTATGATAGTATGAAATTTTACTCCCCGCGTCTACAAAATTAGTGCCAATATAATTATCCTTAAAAGTTCCGCTTTGGCCCTTTCCTATATACATACTGGCATTTTGATTGGCCGGCATAAAACGTGAACCTGTGGCATCAAATCTTCCGTTTCCAATTACATTAAAAGAACCGTTTATGCCAATGCTAGAATTTCTTATATACAACGATCCATTATTGTCGAGGAGACTTCCGTCTTTGTGGGTTGAAATCTTGGCACCATTGGTGTCTAAACTGCCATTTGGCCCAATTGTTGTTGTGCCTTGTCTTAGAGAATATGTGCCTAATTGAGACGCGAGAATTGTTTGGCTATTTATTGATGAGGGTATTTGAGGGTTATCCAGGCTGCCTTTTTGCCAACCCTCTGATGAATTTAAATAATACTTGCCATTATATTGCTGCCAACCTTGAGCTGTTTTCTGAAAACCCACTCCGACAGTTGATCCGGCATATGTAAAGGCAGCGTTTCCACTCGAATAATAAGTAACGGTATTTCCATTATCAAATTTAACTTGCGGATTGCCATTGGCATCTGGTCTTGCATAATTTTGCTGGTATTCTGGTGTGGCACCAAGTGCAACATGAGCAGCCTCAGAGGCTTCTTTTTCTGCGTATGCCTCACTAATCGTAAAAAGGAATGTGAATGTTAAACCCAAGTTAACAAATAGTTTTAGAATCTTACTCATTTTTTCGCCTCCCCTTAGCTTCTTACCTATATAATTAGTCATTTTGGTTAATTCGCACTATCATTTTCCCTTTGCGCTTAGACGCTCGGGAAAATGATGTGTTCATTAAAAAAATAAAAGCCGGGTTACCGTTTGGATTTCGGTAACCCGGCTATCCTATTAAAACTTACGTTTAATCACAGATGCGCACAGATTTAAAAGCTAATGATCGCAGATGTTTTTATCCGTGGTTATCTGCGATTTTTAATCTGTGATAATCTGTGTCTTCCTAGGACCCGTGGTTTTGCGCCTCCTGATTACTCAGGATTTGCCTTGCTAGAAAATTGCTTTCCAGCGTGACTCGCCTTATCAGGTATAACCTTAACAAGGTTTGTCTTTGTCGCCTCCATGAGATATACAAAGTAGATATAACATATTAAACTTAAAGCTTGCAAGGAAAAAGGGCCAAAAAATGCACTTTTTTGAAACCGTTTTCATAATACTTTATTAAATTAACCAATAAGCTAGAATTTTCGTACTCTTGTTTATAAAAATCAAGGCATATACGTGCAGGGCCAATTTTTTTATAAAATCAGTTTTTGTTTAGGATTTTTTATAAACTTTGAAAATAATCGCGTGTAAGGCAATATAACATATTTCGCAGGAGGTATTATTACACGTTTTGGTGATTGTTCATGGTGGCTTCTAACACTTTAACAAGGAAAGGGCCCTAAAGCCTGAGGGCATCTATCAAGGGATTAAAAATAGGGAACAGATAGGGGGAAAGTATTTTTTCGAGTAAATTTACATAAAAATTAAGAAAGGTTAAAATTGTCTTTTTACGCGCGTTAGATTTAGGCAAGGTAGCGTTAGGGCCGCAGAGTGAGAGCATTTAGGAAAAGTAAAGAGTATATTATGAACTAATAATAGAGATGTGTACTCGGGGATTTGCTTTTCTAAAACCTCGTTTTCTAAAAAATCACGAGTAGCCATCCACCGTGTAGTGGACATGGTTAGGATAGGGCAAGGATTGGGCGAATAAGAGATATATGAAGATATTGTGGACAATAGCTTCATAAGTCTTTGATGATAATCATATTGCAAATAGTTTATTGATAAGTAAAAGAATAAGATTGTGTACCAGAGCTGACTCGTAAAGCGATCTAAAAGCTAAAAGCACCAAGGGTAAGGTTTGAGGAGTAAAAATTGGGATAGGGGTTTAATGCTAATCTTTAAAGGTAGAGCCATTGTTCGCCGAAAAAGAGCTCCGGCTATTATAAGAGAGGGGTTAAAAAAGCAAAATCCAAAATCCGAAATTTAAGCTTATTCCGATAAATAAAGATCAAAAATAGAAGAAAAGAATGATTTTTTACATTATTGACAAGGATAAACTCTAAGCCCGAATAGGGGATGGGTTGTTAGGCTTTCTGGTCTTGCTATTTGTAGCGGATTAATGGGTTGAAAATCATATCTGATATAGTATTAACAAGTTTGTAATTAGTTGTTCTGCAATAGTTTACATATACTATTGTCCAAAGTAATTAGGCGGTTTAGTAATTTAACCTGATAGGTAAAGCAATAGCGGTGTTCAACGGTTTTATCTTGTAATGCTTTTGTTTTACATTTTGTATCATAGGCAGGGGGGATCAGTTTTATATTGATTTTTACTATGCAACTATTCCGTAGCAAAAAGGGAGAAAAATTTTCAAAAAAAGTGGATTTTTTTCACATTTTGGGTTGACTTCTATATATATTATATGGTATATACATATGGTACAGCAGATAATGCAGGGGGAGACGATAAAGGCAAATCCCGAGTAATCGGGAGGCGCAAAGCCACGGGACCTTAAGAAAAAAGAAAGTAGAGGATAGCAAAAGCAGTTGCTATTTTTCTACATAAAATAGGTCAGCCGGGTTACCGAAATCCAATTTGGTAACCCGGCTTTCTTTTTTAGTGAGGCAGCAACTTTTCTCGAGCGAAGCGAGAAGAAAAGTGTGTAGCCGAACTACCCCCGAAAGGGGGTTTGTGACGGAGTGGTCGCAAATAAAAAGCAAAAAAATGGAAAACGAAATCAACCAACAATCAGGATTAATCAGTGGGATGCATACGCCGTATTTTAAACCATGGATGCGGGTCGTGGCATTTTTCCTGGTTTTTTGCATGCTCTATCAGGACGTCATTGCTGGACTAGGCGGCGATTACACATCTGCATTAAAAAACACTTTCCAGAAACCAACCAATACTTCCAAAAATACAATTTTAAGTTCACTGATTAAAGGCGTAAATTCTTTTGCGTTTGGCGAGAATGCTTATGCAAAAGAGCCAGAGCATGAACCGGCTACATCAAATCCTGCCCCTGTTTATACCGGTAGTACCAATCAAGGGGCTACCTATCAGGCAGGGCAAACAACTTATCAACAACAGGGAGGGTCCACTTCTTCGACATGGACGGCAAAGCAGGCTGGTGTTAACTATGGCCAAGCCATATCTTATGATAACGGCGCTAATTGGCGATTCCAATACAATAGCGGCACGTCTGTTGTAATGAATCAAAGCACAAGAAACTGGGAAACCCCGTGGGTCAATACCAGTGTGAATGGTCAAAGGGTTGGAGCCGCTTTAAATAGTGCAGGGTCTGCCTTGAGCGCGAGCGGATGGACAACCACAGGTGCTCTTGCAACTGCTGTTGGCGGAGCAATGAGTAAAATGGGCAACTTGGCTCTTCAGTCAGATGGAGCATGGAATTTAAGCG
>JBAYMZ010000049.1:0-8059 GCA_041663385.1 Candidatus Omnitrophota bacterium | reverse complement strand
GTAAAACCTTGAAGCCTTTTTTGCTTAAACCCGCTGAAAGATTAACTGCTGTAATAGTTTTTCCGCAACCACCCTTTTGGTTAACGATAGAAATAATTTTCATTTTCCTCCTCCTGTAAATTGCTTTTAGATTAAAACCAAGTCCTTAATCAGGGCCCAGTTTATTTTCTCTTTTTCCTGTGGATAAAAATAAATTGTGATTTGGTTTATCTGGTAAAGGTTGGTGTTTTGGCTGCCAGTGCTGTTAAAAACTATCGGTACTTTTATGAAAGAATCACTTTTTTCGCTTATTTCAATCACAAGCGGGCTTAGCGAATTTGAAAAAAATCTTGTGTCCCTGGCGACAACGGCAATATCTAATGGGGTGTCTGATTTTTTAAGGTAAAGCAAAAGCGAGCCAGATTTTAAATCTATTGGTTTTTTAAGATTAAAGCTAAGGGCTATTTTTTCCTTAGGTATTGTAAGGTAAATAAATGAATTTTCTTTCTTCATTAACCGGTCATCTTTAGAGATGCACTTTAGTTGTTCAAGGGTGTTTTTAGAAAGAAGAGAAGTACCATTTTCCGTAAGGTCTGTGTTCTGGCGAGCAATAACCATAAGGTCATATCTCGCAAAAAATACCGCAAAACCTACGATTATTAATAATACAATTGCCGGAAGGATCAGAAACCTTTTCTTGTGAATCTTTTTTTTGCGTTTTTTCTTGGGTGGAGAAAAAAAGGTATCCTTTAGCCTCTCAGAGTCTAAATAAGCGTAAGAAAATAGGGGGTTATCTCGCTTATCCACAATAAATATATTAGCACTGTGATTAGATTTTACAACAGAAAATTTGAGGTAAATTTGGGAGGAGTAAGCATGACCAATTATATAAATTCAACAAGTCTGTGAATCCTGTTTTGTTCTGTTTTTATAGGGCGCAACTCAAGCCCCCTGCCGACGTACACTTTCCAAATTATGGTAATAAATCCAGGCATCCCTAAAGCCAAAAAATAATTATTCGCTAAACGCAATTTTTCCCCGGGAGCACAATGGCAAGGGATGATAAAAACCGCCTAAAATGCGGAACTCGCCCTATATAACTACACTATTAGGGAAATAGCTCAAACACCCGCATTTTTAAACGGCGGTTTTTACCTAAAAATTGCCATATCGCTCATAATTCTTTTTTGGCTTTCAAATACGCCTTCAATTAAAGGAATAAAACCGAGGCACAAAAGACCTTTGGCACCAAAATCGACTTGAAGCGAAAGAAAATGTCAGTTTTATTAAATAAGGAACTTACACAATTTCGGATATATTATCTTGGGAGGAATGTTGATTGAATTTTAGTGAAAGGGTTATATAATTAATGAGGCAGCAACTTTTCAAGCCGAAGATGGCGCAGAAAAGTTGTGTAGGCCAATAGGCCACTCTGCTGGGTAGCCGGGGTAATGATAGTCAGCTCAACTATTTAACATGACAGAAGCCTTATTCTACACAAAAAATCCAGATACAAGTGTAGATTGTTTTTTGTGCAGCCATCACTGTCATGTTAAAGATGGCAGCTATGGCATATGCGCTGTGCGGTTAAACAGGGAGGGCGTACTTTATTCTTTAAATTATGGCAAGGTAGTTGCTTTAAATATTGACCCGATAGAAAAAAAACCGCTTTATCACTTCCTGCCTGGTTCAAAATCTTATTCGATAGCCTGTGTTGGCTGTAATTTTCAATGCGGGTTTTGCCAGAACTGGCAGATTTCTCAAGGCAAGATCGCTAAAGAAATGTCATTATTCGAATATAGATTAAGCCCGCAGAGAATTGTAGAGGAAGCGATATCCAACGGCTGCCCGAGCATCTCTTATACTTATACAGAGCCGACTATATATTTCGAATTTGCGCGTGATACAGCAAAATTAGCTAAAGAAAAGGGATTGCGAAATGTTTTTGTAACTAATGGTTATATGAGTAAAGAATCATTAGCAGAAATAAAACCTTATCTTGATGCCGCGAATGTTGATTTGAAGTCTTTCCGCGAAGATTTTTATAAAAAAATATGCAAGGCTTCCTTAAGGCCGGTTTTAGATAACATTGTTTTAATGAAGAAGCTCAATATTTGGCTTGAAATAACCACCTTAATTATTCCGGGGCAAAACGACAGCAAAGAGGAGTTAACTGATATTGTGGAATTTATCGCAAAGTTAGATAAAAATATTCCCTGGCATATTTCAGCTTTTCATCCGGAATTTGAATTTAATGAGTTGCCCCCGACGCCGGTAAAAACTCTTGATTTTGCTTTTAATCTCGCGAAAGAAAAAGGCATTAAATATGTTTACTTGGGAAATGTATCTTGTGATAATAAGGAAAATACATTTTGTCCGGCCTGCGGAAAAATTTTAATCAAACGAAAAGGTTTTGTAATCGGCGATAACGTGATAAAAGAAAATAAATGCCCTTATTGCCTTGAAGAGATAGCCGGGATAGGGCTGTAATTTTTCTTTAATGAAAAAAAATAAATTTTTTAGAGCCACATTAATTCTAACTCTATTAATTTTGGCAGCCGGAACAATTTTTTGGTTTACGGCGATATTCAGATTGTCCCTGCCAAAGAAAAAAATAGTTATTAACGGTAAAGAAATATCTGTATGGATAGCTCAGACAGAAACTGCCAGAGAAGGGGGGTTGCAGAATATAATCTGGCTTCCAAAAAATAGCGGCATGCTTTTTGTTTTTGCCCGGCCCGGACAATATTGTTTCTGGAATAAAAATACACTGCGCTCGTTAAAGCTTATTTTCATGCGTGACGGAAAAGTAACCGAAGAGGTGTTTTTGCGGCCAATTTGGAAAGGAAAACAGACGATTTGTCCGGTGTATGACGCAGATAGTGTACTCGAGGTAATTGAGTAGGTTGCGTTAACCGGTTGCGGTTACGCCACTCGTATCGGTTGCGTCATGCGTAAGGCGTCATTCAAAACGTAACCGAATAACGATAAACGAAACGAGCAGCGCAACCGCAACCGAAAAACGTAACCAAGAGGTGCATAATGAGCCATAAACATAAAAGTTTTAAGGGTAAGATACTAAATGTTTCAATAAAAAAAGTCCGCCTGCCAAACGGTTATGTTGCGAATATCGATGTGATAAAACATCCGGGCGCGGTGCTTGTTGTGCCATTTTTGTCTAAAAATAAAGTGATAATACTTAAACAGTTCAGGCCGGTTATTAATGCTTATATTTATGAACTTCCGGCCGGTACCCTTGAAAAGAATGAGAACCCGGCGGTTTGTGTTCGCAGGGAAATGATTGAAGAGACCGGATATAAAACAGACAAAATTACTAAATTAGGTTTTATTGTTCCTGTTCCCGGCTACTCTACAGAAAAAATATTTATCTATAAAGCGCAAAAACTATCTAAGACTCAAAGGATGCATCAAAAAGATGAAGTTATTGAGATATTGATTATGGACAAGAAAACAATCAGGCGTCTTTTTAAGGCAGGAAAAATTATTGACGCAAAAACAATAAGTGCTTTTGCGATGTGCGGGTGGCTGTAAAAAAGGTTACGAAGGTTACGAAAGTTACGTAGGTTACGAAGGTTACAGTAAAACACGAGGTTTTAAGTGTAACATTTGTAACTTCCCGTAACATCCGTAACCTTCGTAACATATAATACAAGGAGGTTATGTGAGCAATAACAAAACATTAAAAGATATATTAATTTTAGTTATTCTTTCCACGTTATTTTTTATGGCTGGTAACGGTATTTTAGGTTTGACTAATGATAATGAGGTATTCTACGCGCAATCAGCCAAGGAAATGATTACGCATCATACCTGGCTCACTCCGTATTTATTTGATCAACCTCAATTTGAAAAACCAATTTTTATTTATTGGGTTTTACGCCTTGGTTTTGAGATTTTCGGCGTATCAAATTTCAGCGCAAGATTTTTCCCGGCTATATTTGGAGTTCTGGGTGTTATCGCAGTTTACTGCCTGAGCGCTTTAGGCTTTAGCGATAAAAGAAAGGCGTTTCTCTCAGGCGTAGTACTTGCTTCGATGGGGATGTATTTTGGTATGGCTAAAACAGTATTTACCGATATGGTTTTTACTGCATTTTTATTCTTGAGCCTGCTTTCTTTCTTCTGGGCGTATACAAAAGAAAATAAAAAAGCTTTGGGTTTTGTGTTGTTTGGAGCCTTTTGTGCTCTAGCGGTTTTAACCAAGGGCCCGCTTGGGTTAATTCTTCCCGGTTTGGCAGTGTTTTTATTTTTAATTTGTACTAAAAAAATAAAATTTTTATTTTGCTGGCAAACACTACTTGGCCTTTTTATTTTTGCGGCAATTTCTGTGCCATGGTATCTTTTGATGATTCAAAAGCACGGCCAGGATTTTACGAATGAATTTTTTTCTAATGTTAACGCGCGAAGGATAACCGAAGCCCAGCATTTAAGTAATGACACCTGGTACTTTTATCCGATGACACTGATAACCTCAATGTTCCCTTGGAGTTTGTTTGTGATAACTTCAATATGTTTATTGCCTTATTATCTTAAGCGCAAAGAAAATACTTTGTATCTTTTTTTAACCTGTTGGATAGTTGTTGTATTTGGGCTCTTTGAAGCCGCGCATTCAAAAGTCGCGAATTATATTTTTCCCGTATTCCCGGCAATAGCGATGCTTATCGCGGGATTTATTTATGATATGCAGGAAAGTAAAATTTTAAAGAAAATCTTTATTGGCATTACCATAGGAACGGCTTCTATTATCGCGTTATTTCCCGTAGCGTTTTGCGTGAGCATTTTCCGGTTCTCTAATTATATTACCAACCGGATGCCGATTTTTTGCCTAATCGTGTTGTTGATAACGCTTGTGGCTGCGGCGTTTTGGTTTATTACTAAAAGCAAATTCATAAAAGCAATTTATGCTTTTAGCTTAGTGGTTCCGGTAATGTTTTTTACTTTGCTTTTTTCTCATGGTGATTTTGAAGGCTATATTTCCTCGGAAAAAATTTGTAATTATCTGATGGAGAATTATAAAGTAGAAAATACCGTAATCAGTTCAAGGATTTTTTTAAGAGGAGTGAGATATTTTACCGATAGAGAGGTGGCAATGGTTGATATTCCGGGTAAGCCGTTTTTTAGCCGCCACCCGATTATCTCGCTTAATTCAGAGGAGCAATTAAAAGAATTTTTACAAAAGCAGCCGGTTACTTACTGCATACTTAAAGTGTCTTCGGTAAAAGACATTGAAAATATATTATCAAAAGGGTACCGGGTGACGCTTTTAAAGATAATCGGTAACTCTAGCGCGGTTAAGGTTGAATCTCTTCCTTGAGGTTTTCTTGAGGGGTGTTGACAGCTTCTTCGCGGCATATTTTCGTAGCAAAAACAAGCCAGCCGGTATGTGAGGGCATCTGTTGTTCGGGGCGGGTTTTCCCGCGACGGACGAGAATGTGCCTGACAAAGACTTCCACGGTTTCTATATTAATGAAACCTTTTTCTTCAAGCGTAAATACTGTTTTTGTCAGTTGTTCGAAAGTCGGGCATATGGATGCAAGGCGGCTGCCGCCTTTTAGAGATTTATAAGCAGCGTCAACTAAATCCCACTGGCTTCCGATATCAATCATGACAAAATCAACTTCTTTTTCATCATATTCATCGGTTACTTCGCGCAGTTTGAACTCAACGTATTCACTGAGCCCGTATCTTTCAAGATTTTTTTTGGCGTTTTCAAGAAACTCTTCATTCCGGTCATAGCTGTATACTTTACCGCCGGGCCGGACAAAATTTGCCAGGGCGGTAGTCAGCGCTCCGCTTCCCGCGCCTGATTCGATAACCCTTGCCCCGGGGAATATGTTTGCTTTGGTAAGTATTGTGCCGATATCTTTGGGATAGAGAATCTGGGTTTTTCTTTTTATCTTCATGACCATTTCATACAAGTTTGGCCGTAAGATGTAAAAAGCGTGCCCGAGGCTGGTATCTATTCTTTGTCCGAAATCCTTGCCGATAATATCTTTTAATTCAATAAAACCAAAGTCAGTATGCAGCCTTCCGCCTTGCAATTTAACCAAGAAGTTTCGTTTTTCGTCTTTATAGAGAAATATTAAGTCTCCTGCGTTAATCATGGTAAGTACAATAATACAAGTTGAAAAAAAATTTGCAATATAAAAATATAAACAGAAATTCGTCATTTGCAGTAATTCGCACTATTGTTTTTCTGTGCCACTAGAGATTTGAACGAGTGGTTCATTACCCCGCCTCACAGAAGATGCTGAAAAATTCTCTATCCCTGGAATAAGAATTTCCAGGGACCATGCGATAATTTTTCAGCGTTTGAGCGGGGTTAATCCCCATTCGGGCCCCCTTACGGGGATAACTCGACTAGATACTTTTTCTGCGCTTTGCTTGAAAAAGTATAGTCTCGTTAGATAATTCAACTAAGCTTTTTTGCTGTTGCAAAAAAGCAAGTTTCATTATTCGCACTAACATTTTTTCTGCGCGCTTCGCGCTTGAAAAAAATGTTGTGCTCATTAAAACCCTTGCAAGATAAGGGCTATTGTAATAAACTCATACAAGTAAAAGGTTGAGGCTGAGGTTAAGGTTTAGGCTGAAATTTATCTTAACCTTAGCCTTAACCTCAACCTTTTTAACAATATGAAATATATAGTTGTAGTTATGGATGGTGCGGCGGATTATCCCAATGAAATGCTTGGTGGAAAAACTCCGCTTGAAGCTGCTGACAAGCCCAATATAGACTTTTTAGCTAAAAACGGGGTTTTGGGACGGGTAAAAACTGTGCCGGCAGGTTTTTCTCCGGCAAGCGATGTTGCCAATTTGTCCCTTTTGGGTTATGAGCCGGAAAAATATTATTGCGGACGCGGCCCGCTTGAAGCGGCAAATATGGGTGTAGAGTTGGGTGATGGCGATTTGGCTTTTCGTTGCAATCTCATCACTGAATCAGAAGGAAAGCTTCTTGATTACAGTGCCGGCCATATCAGCGACAGAGAAGCTAAAATTCTTATTGATCATGTTAATAAAAAATTAGGAACAAATGAAATCCAATTTTTTGCCGGGAAAAGTTATCGCCATCTCATGGTTTATCGTAATGCCCATAATCTTGGTTTCGAAAAGCTAAAATATTTTGCGCCGCATGATATTATGGGTAAGCTCGTAAAAAAACATTTACCACAAGGCAAAAACAGCGAGCGTTTAATTGAGCTCATGAATCGCTCAGAAGGTATTCTTAAAGAACATGAGATAAATAAAGTACGCATAGATTTGGGTGAAAACCCCGGCAATATGATTTGGCTCTGGGGCGTAGGGAAAAAACCTTCTATCCCGACATTTAAGGAGAAGTTCGGTTTGGATGGTGCGGTTATTTCTGCTGTTGACCTGATAAATGGAATAGGTAAAATAATAGGCCTTAAGGTGATTAATGTTCCGGGAGCAAACGGGTATTACGATACTAATTATCAAGGTAAAGCTGAGGCTGCTATAAAAGCATTAGATAGTGTTGATTTTGCATTTATTCATATTGAAGCAACTGATGAAGCCGGCCATAATCAGGATTTAAGAATGAAGATTACTTGCATTGAACGAATAGATAAAATGGTTGTCAAAACCATTATCGAAAGTTTAAAAGATAAAGATTACCGTATTCTGATTACGCCGGATCACCCGACTCCTGTTTCGCTGCGTACTCACACGGATGAACCAGTACCGTTTGTGATGGCAGGTTCAGGTATCCGGCCGGAAAATTTTTCGAATTATTGCGAGCCAGAAGCTTCAAGCTCAAGTCTTTATTTCGCGAGTGGGTTGGATTTGATGAAATACTTTCTCGGTAGATAGGATGTAAGGTAAGGTTACGAATGTTACGAAAGTTACGCAGGTTACGAAGGTTACACTAAATCACGAGGTTTTAAATGTAACCTTCGTAACTTCCCGTAACATATACACAAGGAGTAGGCCATGGTGTCTAAATTAATTGTCCAAAAATACGGCGGTTCGTCTGTTAGAGACACGAAGAGGATTGAAGCTGTTTCAGACAGGATTATTTCTTATGTAAAAAAAGGGCATAAGCTTG
>JBAYMZ010000048.1:0-8113 GCA_041663385.1 Candidatus Omnitrophota bacterium | reverse complement strand
TTGTTAATACACCAATAAAATATTTAAAGCCGTTACCGCGGGGGGTACTGCGCCGGGATAAACTTTTTATAACCGCAAACCAATTCCAGGCTGCTTCCTGCAAAGATTTCCAGATAAGCGGCTGCGCAACAGTTTTAGCATGAAGGTAATATTGAATAAAACTCTCAACCGCCTCTTCTGTCCAATATGCGTGTGGGGGTGGCGATTGTATCTGTTTATATAAAAGCATTTTAATAGGAAAATCAAGGTCATTTTGCCAATTATGCAAAACCGCCACAGGATCATCCCAGGCCCTGTTATCGTAAAAGTTCCTCAGATAAAAATCACCAACAGTTGGCGAATCAAAAAATAACGCATGTTCCCGTAGCCAGCACTTAAGCTTCCCTGCGTCTTTCAATTCACTGGTCTTTAATTCTACAAGCACATCGCGCACTCCTTTCTCACTAACCGCTGAAGAGGCCGCTATTGGAATATTGCTAATTCTTAAATTCGTAAAGATTTTCTGGAGCAATTTACGCTGTGCGTCGTTTAATTTCATCGTCTCAGCTGTTTTCCCTTTTACGGTGGCACCAGGCGACACTTGGGTTTGTAAAGACTGGGTCGAAACTTTGCGTGGCCGCGATAATCTGCGATTGATTAAAAGATCACGCAGTATATTTTGGATTGGTTTATATTCTTTTTTACGGAATATTTCGGTTCCATATAACAATAGCGGCCCTAAATAAGGAATATCATCGTAACGCGCAAGTTCATTGCGATAAAATTCGAACACTACGCTTAACTGTTGTTGCAATGGTACATTACTGTGGATAAGCTCTTCAAGGTTTCTGTTAACTTCTATAAATACTCTGTTTAAACGGGTAGCCATATCACTATTTCTTTCGCTGCTGGCTAACCCAAACATATCAAGAATCGTTTCCAGGGCTTTGCGCCGGTATGCACTGTAAAACTCCTGAGCTGTTGTGTTTGCAGACGCCCCTTTTTGTCTGCCATAACCATAAACAATTGTTGCAAAAAGCGCAGGATTAACGAGATGTAAGCATTGTCGAATAGAGCTGCGAACATCACCGCACGCCCGATAAATTTGCGCCAAATTCAAACGAGACACTAAAGCTGCTGGCCCGCGTTGTGCACGTGCAAGCCGATATTCCTTTTTCGCAGAACGAGCATGTGCTAATGCTTCGCTTCTGTTGCCTTGATAAAGGCGAATTGCTGCCATCTGGCGATATATCGTCGCTACCGCACTATGGTGTACTTCAATATGCTCCCTCCTATTTTCCGGATGGTGCATTATAGATTGCAAGTCTGTTTGCGCTAATGACAGTGTATCTGCCAATTCTCTATACCTCTCCTCCACGTTAATATCGTCTCTATCTAAAGCCCAGGTAGCCCACTCACGCACACCCTCATAAGGATCAGATAAGGCAAGAACGAGCCCTCTTTCGATCTCTCTTTTCTCGACCAATGATATTTGTTTTTTAGAATGTATAAAACCTAAAGCATGGGCGCAACGCTCACGTAGGAAAGGGTCTCCACTTTCTACCTGGCCTAGATACATCAACAAATACGGAATTGCCTCTTTTGGTGCCAGCCGCGTGCAATGGAAAGCTCCAAGAATTCTCCTGACAGGGTCTTTAGACATCAATTCATTACAACAACGCTTTGGCGAACCTTTGGTATAGATAGCCTGTTGCCGCGATTTTTCTGCTATTGAAGTAAATGCGGCTAACTCCCAATTTCTTCCTTGTTCAATGCCGCCATGAAGTATTTCTAATACCGGAATAAGCGGTAGATGCTTCTTACCTTTTCCGGCAATAGCTTTCTTTAACCCTTCCGGCCCGCCAAATTTTTCCCACAATTGCTGCTCCTTAGTACGTATTGCCTCGGCTAATTCTCTTCCTGTTTTCCAGCTACTACCAGTCTTACTGTCCTTTAAATATACCCGTTCCAAAACCTCAAGCATTACTGCCATAGCTAAGCCCATTATTCCGCTTAAAACATGCGCGCGGACATTATGGATATGGGCGCGTTCCCGTTCTACCATACGATGCAGGACCTCTTCGCGAGCCGCAAAAAGAATACCCCAATTAAGCCATAGCGAAGGAATATACCGAATACCCCTATTACGCAAGCCAAAGATTTGCTGTGGTTGTAATATCCCCGGCACTGCCTCCATAACAATAGAAGCGCGAATTTTTTTGATATCAATTAAGCTGCCATTACGGTACCTGTCGGCGAGAATAAGTATATCTGCTCCTTGATACAAAGCTTCTCTACCTGAAACAACAAGACACTTACCATAAAAATTATCAAGCACTCTTTTACGCCGGCTGTTTTGGCTTCTATGAAACATGTCAAGAAGATCTAACTCATCAATGTTAGGGCCATATACCCCGCTATCACCATTCGCATTGCTTTCTGCTACACCGATGATTCTTACCTTCCCGGAAAGTTTTTGAATTATTTCCCGGATAAGTGATTGGCCCGTAGTACGAAGACCATCAACAATAATAGTAGGTTTTCCTGAGAAAAGCTTAAATGTTCGCGGATGCTGGCGGATAAACCATAAAAGAATAGTTAAAGCAGCGACAAAACTTGCCGCACCTAAACGCCAACTAAACGGAGGGATGCCGCCATTTTTCTCTGGACAGCCGGCAGCAGGAAGCACTACTCCCAATTGCCACAATATATTTGCGTTGATTTTTGACCATTGTTTTTTATTTACAAAGCTTCGAAGCTGTGAATTGCTGTTTTGCTTTAAATATTTATTAAACGTTTCCTCATATACCGTGTCTCTGACAATCAACATCTCTTCTTCTTTAGTGCCATAATCAGAAGTAACAATATACTTCCACCCTAACATCCCCTTACCGTCTTTTTCTTTGGTGTTGGCCAGCGCCTTTGCCCACTCTTTTAAGACATCCTGTTTTTTTCTACTCTTGGCTGCGGCAATAATTGTGGCTGCGCCCCTAAAATAGATATTCCCTAAAGCACAGGTAACATCGGTTTCGTATGCCCGCTCATGGACTTCATCAATAAAATCATTTATCTGCTTATTTACGTTCGCCTTATCTACTTCTTTATAGATAACGCCTCCTAAATGCGGCTGGTATTCGTCAGCAATTGCGGGGTTACCGATAAGGACAGTTATTGCCCTAAAACCATTGCCCGTAACTGTAATATTTTTGTAGGGATAGTGCGCAGAAACCTTTTCGTTATTCTCCGGTTTTTTGTAATTAATTTCTACCCGGGGTAAAACAACAGGCTTTCCTGTGGTATTCGCAGAAGAAGCAGTCGCATACAATGCATGCGCCTGTTTAATATTTTGTCTGGCGGACCACAGATGTGCTCCTTTTGGAAAAAGGTAACGGTAGGTAAAACTGCGAATTGGGGTTATATCTTCTAATCTATCTATCTGGCTAACTGCCTGCGTAAGCACACTAAAATCCTGCTTCTTGTTTTCTTTATCAAATGTTTTAAGAATGCGTTTTATGTCTGCAAGAACCATCGCTTGCTCTTTTGTAACTATTTCGCTTAATTGTGTTTTCCCTGATTCCAGATGCTCTCTAGCTGCCTCTATTCGTAAAGACGCCAGCCCCAGTGCCACCTTAAAAAGTAACCCGTTTTTATCTAAATTTGCCCATTGTTTGATTAACCGTTCAAATCCTACTATGCTGCCGCGTAGTATAGTTTCCCATTTTTTAATTTCTTTTATGTTTTTATATTTCCTATCCCGAAGAAACCCCAATGTTCCTTCCCAAGAGCCCAATAAAAGCGTCCAAACATTAAGCAGATATTCAAAAATATCTATAACTTTGCCCTGATTATTCACCTTACCGGCACAACGAAAGATCGTGTTTGTGATACATGCAGGATCAATACCTATCCCCTGTTCTTTTAAAATCATTTTGAGCGGATTTGATCTTTTTTCAATACTGTGAGCAAGATTCTCAAACTTCTTGCTCAATGAATCTTCCGGTTTTGAAGAATAACTGTTAACCGAAGATGCAACTGTATCGCCTGGATGCCTATACTCTAAAATATTTAATATTGCCCCTTTCTCGGTACAACCTGCAAATTCAATATAGGTGTTGCCGTAAATTTTTCTGGGTTTATCTGTTTTCAAAGCTCCATTATGATCTTTACGGATAACTAAAATGATCCTGCGCGATACGCCAAGGTGTTTCATAAAAAGAAAAACTGCCTTGGTATTTCTAAAATCACCAAACCGGGTTTGAATATCTAGAAGGGACAGTTTCATATCTTTGTGAACAGATACATCGTTCTTTGCCATAAGCAAATTTTCTTTTCGTGCATCTTCTGCTTGCGAAAGCTCTGCTCCTTTATCAGAATGCTTAATTACCTTAAACTCCTGAGGCACTGCTAATTGCATAACCGCTTGGTGATTTTTAACGCCTAAAAACCTTATTGAAATGTTTGTCTTTACGTAGTTGAATGTTATTTCGGTATAATTTGTATAGTCGTTAGGATCTTCAACTTTTTCGAGGAAAATCAGCCTATCATTCTCGTTATCCCTTGAGGCAATTATCATGGCTTTCTGCGGAGTATAATCAACTACTTTAATGCGAATTTCCGGTGAAGCCAGGATTACCATATCACCAAAATGGCTTTTCCTTACAACAAGCCTTCCCATGCCATCAGCCGGCTGCAACTTTGCAGTTGGTTCTCTATTTTCACCAGAAGATGACGCACGTGGATTATTTCGCTGCGATTTCAACGGTAGCTTTGTATGCCCGGCGGCACGCCTTGTAAATACCATTCCGTGATCGCCTATATCAGATTTTTTCCAAACAAAACTATTCTCCAAAATACGCAGCACTTCAGAACTGCATTGCTCATTCCTAACACTAGTTCTTAGATAGGGCATCGTTGTGTCTGTAAAGAGAACTGCTCCGGCTTTCATTTGTGCTAAGATAGAAAATAACCGCAATCTTCCTTCATTTGATAAATACATAAATAAATAATTTATAGATACAATATCTGCCTGCCTGAAATATTTTAATGCTTCGGCGCTTAAAGCATTCATTGCTTTAAGCTCTATTTTAAACGGTGCCGTTTTGCCAAATGAAACCCATTGCGCATTAACCTTGCTCATATCACGTAGATTTCGGTTGACTCGGTTTGCTATACGTATTTTTCCTTCCAATCTAGAAACCTTTGTGGTTATGTCTTCAGTAGCAAAATTTCCCATTAATTTTGATCGCGCGATTTTAAGAGACCTCGTATCAATGTCCGCGCCCACCAATGTCAGTTTAAACCGTTTTCGCCAGTCATCTCCCATTACCTTTTGAGCAGCCTCGAGAACCACTGAAGCAATACCGGCTAATTCGTGCCCCTTACTTATCGCCGGAACAAAAATACTTAATTCTACGTCTTTATCCGGAAAACATTGGTTTCTAATTTTTTCTTCAGCTATTGGTTTAAGACGTGATAATTCAAATTGATGCCGCAATAGGCTAGTTGCATTCATTGTTGCATCTGTGTTTATTACATCCAAGAGAAGATGAAAGGCTGGTGAATTCATGTCGTTTAAAGCTAAAGCATATCTATTAAAATCACCGGCGTAAGCCTCACGCAACTCAAGCAACATTGCGGAGTATCCCTTGAATCCGGCTAAACGCATCTTACGCGGCAATTGCTCAATAATATCATCCCTTGGTGACTGGGGCGGATTGAGAGAAACGGCAAGGCAAACCTTGATAGTGTTAATATGATCTGCGAAGCAATCTGCTCGTAAATCAAACCCCAGTTGCGCTGCAACATCCTTAATTAATCGTTCCAAATCCGCCGATACAACTGTCGTTTTATTTTCAGCTGAAGACGACACGCGCGGCAAACCAATGCTCGCTCTTATAGGTAAAACCGCTAGGTTGAATTTTTGTTTTGTCTTTAAATATTTTTTATAGCGTTGGTATAATTGTCCTGATTCAATAACCCAATGCCCTTCTTCTTCCCCAAAGCAAGCTCTGTTATCCCTAATAAGGCCCCTTAAAGCATCATCGCGTCTCATCTCAAAAGAATCAACAAAACCAAGTTTTCGCAAAAATTTATCCATACCATTCACGTCTGATTCAATTTCTCCCTCACCAAGAATATAGTAAATTAACGCCCATCGAGGATTCAGGTTTCTCTTATTTGCTTCATCGATGGCGCGGGCAAACCCCTCTAATATAAGCCTTTTCCCATAACCCATCCCTCGCATTTGCGGAGCAATATAAAAATCTACCCCCTGGCAGGAATACATGCTAATCCCTCGTCCGTCAACCTTTAGGTGGATGTAAGCAAACTCTTTTCCTTGTAATGATAAAAACAAAGAACAGTGTAAAAAATTCTGCTTGGCATCTTTTACTTCCGCTACACTCCATCTTTCACGTACTGCCTCTAGAGGTAAACTGGACCGAGTAAACGGCAACCACACACCTTTATTCTCGGGCCCACCTTTGATAGGATGGCCGGCTTTTACACCCAAAACCTGTTTAGGCATATTAGAACGCACGCAAGGCGTAATTGTCTTAGCTTCACCTGCTGCTGACGAACTTTTGTGTTTCAATTTTTTTATTATTCCTTTCTGCACTCCTAAAGCAATGCGTTTATTAACAGCGGGCAGAAATTTTCCTTTACCTTTATATTTGCCTTCCAGGGCCACTCCTATACGTTCAGCAATAAGACTGCCAATTGCCGTAGCAAACACAGCTGTTTTTTGCATATCCCACCTGTTTAAAATCCCATGAATAATCCCTGCGACATAAGCGTCGCCGCATCCGGTGCCATCAACAAACTTACTAGCAGGAATAATGGGAACATGCTGCGCTTTTACTTCACCAAGAACACTATTCTTTCCGGATGAAATAACCGTACCACCTGTATCGAAGGTCATAAATACTGCCCCAAACCCTAACTTCAATAAGAAATCTTGAATATCTAAAAGCTTTTGCTTATGTTTCCTTAGCAGCTGCTCTGGGTTAGACGCATCTAACTCAAAAGGTTTTCGGTTACGGCTGTTATAAATGCCGATAGCCTGCGCAATGCTTGGCTTAACCACGTCAATGTTTTTGAAAAATTCATCAGGCACCATCTTCCAAAACCGGGAATCGCTCATACAAAAATCAGCAACCACCAATGCGCCTTTTCTTTTAGCTTTACTTGCTACAGCAACCATTTCTTTGACTGCAACTTTATACTTTTTATCTTTCTGTTTATCTGAACATAAAACTAAATCCATGCCTCCTAAATGTACGATATCTCCTTTATTCAGCCGCTTTAAAGCTTCGGACTGAGAATAAGCAAATCCTTCTAACGGCTCAAGATAAAGAGCGTAATCTTTGGCATAATTTTTATCCACTTCTAAATTCCTGATAAGATTGGACGCGCTGATATTACTCAGCCTTGGTATAAGGCTAGTATCAACTCCTAGCGAATTAAGGTATGCTATATTTCCCTTGCCAGCTTTGTCCTCACCACACGGTGCTATCAAAACTACTTTATCTCCTAACGCGCCTAAAATAGATGCTGTAGCCGTAGCCGGGCCGCCAAAGTTGGTTCCAACTTTCACTTTTTGTCTACCCAGCGCCTCTAAAGACTGGCTGATCCATTTAGCAGGAACAAATATCATTGCATTATCGCCTTGGACTCTTTTTATTCCAAGGAATTCATCTTTAAGCTCTTGAGAAGAATTTTGTGTGTAAATCATATCTGCTACGAATAAACCTAAAGAATAAACGCTTGGCTGATGCGCTAATGTTCCGGTTGCCACCGCAGAGCTAGATCGTTGTGCTCCAAACCTATTGTTTACATCCGCCAATCTTGATTCTTTACTTACGCTTGAAGATGATACGCGTGGGCTTTGTGAAGGTAAATTTTGACTGGCCAACTTGGTTACAGATTTTTCTCCGATTCCCAGCGGCCAATTTGATATTAAAAATCGTATAAGCGGGAGTCGTAAAAACTCACTCAATAACGCTCCCATTTTTTCCTTGCCTGAGCTAGCCGTATTAATTTTTGCTTTTATTTCTTTTTCAGTCAGAAGTCTTTTAAAGGGTAAATAATTCTCAGCTTGGGGCTGCTCTTCACTATAAACAACCGCCTGGAAGCC
>JBAYMZ010000047.1:0-8158 GCA_041663385.1 Candidatus Omnitrophota bacterium | reverse complement strand
TTTCTATCTTCTATCGTCTTTCGTCCTTCGTCTTTCTGTTTTTTGTATTCACTAATCATATTCCCCCTCTATATCCTCTATCACAAGCGTATCGCCCATAACTTCTGTAATATCTAACTTAGCGTCTGCGCATATGGATTTCGCCGCTACCTGCTTAAAGGTTTCAGAGAAAGTTTCTTTACTTACCATTTTCAGATTTCCCAGTGTAAGACGAATGGAAGTGATTTTCTTTATATTCGGCATCTCTTTCGTCTTTACCAGGATGCTCTTTAATACTGATTCAGCTAAATGATATTCATGCATGTTACTCCTTATTTCATATACCAGAAAATAGAAAATTGAAAAGTGAAAATAGAAAGATGATGTTTCTTCTTTTTTTCCTTCTCTTTTCTATTATCTATCTTCTATTATCACTTTATACTTTCTTTTTAGGTATTCTTACCTTCTTCGCGTCTATCCAAAGATGTTCAAGATCGTAGAATTCTCTTAAATCATCCACAAATATGTGCAATATAACATCAAAAAAATCAACCAGCACCCAGCCGGAATTATCATCTCTTTCTGAATGATGCACTTTGTAGTTATATTCTTTTGACCTTGTGACTGCCCAATCACAAATCGCTTCCGCCTGAACACCTGTATCCGCGGAACAAATTACAAAATAATCACAAAGCGTGGAAAGTTTTTCTAAATTAAGCACAACCGTATGCTTGGCCTGTTTATCAAGAACAAATTCCGCTATCCTTAAAGCTTTTTCCTTGCTCTCTGAATTTTTTTTGGTTTTGATGATGGCACCCCCTAGTTAAAAACAGCTATTTTCTCTTTAATTATTTTTCCCATCTTATCCTCAATATCGCCAACGCACGAAACGCATAAGTTTTTAAAAGCAAAAATCTCCTGAGCTAAGCTTCTGACATCGTCCGGGCTTATCTTCTCTATTTCTTTCTTAACTTCGGCAAGCGAATATATCTTTCCAAGTGAAAGAAAACTTTCAGCAAGATAAAACATTCTCCCTTGCGGCCTTTCGAGGGCCATGGTTATCTGGCCTAAAATATAATCTTTGGCCCTGGTTAATTCATTATCAGAAACTTTTTTTTCTTTTATTTTTTCAAGCTCTTTTAAGATACTTGCCACTGCGACTGGTATCTTAGTTTTATCAAGCCCGGCATGGATTACAAACCCTCCGCTATCTCTATACTTTCTTACATCAGTTGAAATTTCATAACAAAGAGCTTTTTTCTCCCTGACTTCCTCAAATAGCCGGCTGCTCATGTTACCACCGAGAATAACATTTAAAACCTCGACGATAAACCTACGGCTGCTTAAATAAGAAATACTTCTAAACCCCATGCAGAGATGGGATTGTTCAAGTTTCTTATTCTCTATTTTAACATGCACGCCGCGTAAGATGTCCGGAGCAATATACTTAAGATTAACCGGCTTTGAGACTTTAACGATTTTATCTTTCAGTAACCCTTTAACCAATTCCTTGTCGGCATATCCGCTGCAAGAAATAATTATATTGCCAGGTTCGTAGTAATTATTTTTAAAAGCAACGAGGTCTTGTTTCTGTGTCTTAGTTACCGTGGAAACGCTTCCTATAATTTCTTCTCCCAAAGAATTTTCCGGCCAAAGCAATTTGTCTATTATGCTTGCCGCGCGGGAAGACGGGAGGTCATTATACATTTTTATCTCTTCTAAAATGACATTTCTCTCTTTCTTTATATCGCTCTCTAAAAGGCTTGGATAAAATACCATATCTAAAAGAATATCTAAGGTCAAATGTAAATTTTTATTTAAAAAGTGCGCGTAATAAGCTGTTGATTCCTGCGAGGTAAACCCGTTTAAAGCGCCGCCTCTTCCTTCAATTTCCTGTTTTATTGCTTTGTAGGAATAATGCTTGCTACCTTTAAAAACCATGTGTTCAAGGAAATGCGAAATGCCGCGTAAAGAAGCTTTTTCAAAACGAGAACCGACTTTTAGAAAAACCCCCAAAGAAGCCGTCTCAACATCATTAAATGGTGAGAATATAAAAGTTGCGCCGTTAATATTAGTTATTTCGTGCATGTTTTTAAAGATTTTGTTTTTTAATTTGGCTTCAATGACCTGATATAACTTTCTAATAGCTTTAAAAAATCTTTTTTGAAAGAATTTTCTTTGATAAACTTTACAATCGCACTTCCTACTATCGCGCCGTCAGATATTTTCTGCACTTCCTCAACTTGTTTCTTAGAATGAATACCGAAGCCAACACAAAGCGGCAAGTTCGTCATTTTTTTAATTTCTTTAAGGTGCTTGGCTATCGACACGTAAGAAATATCCCGCGTTCCGGTTATGCCGGTAACAGAAATATAATAAACAAAACCACTCGAAGCTTCAACAACGGCTTTGGCGCGTTCTTTCGGAGTAACCGGAGTGACAAAAAAGATCGTTTCAATGCCAAGCTTACGGGCATTTTTCAAATACTCCCGGCTTTCGTCTATAGGCAAGTCGACAGTAAGCATTCCGGAAACTCCTGACCTGACCATATTGTTAAAAAATTTTTCAACACCAAATTTAAACACCGGATTATAGTAAGTCATCAAGGCTATAGGAATTTTTATATCTTTTTTAAGGCTGAAAAGCAACGAAAAAAGATTATGCGTGTTTGCGCCGCGGGTTAAAGCAATTGAGGTCGCTTCCTGAATAACCGGGCCGTCAGCAATCGGATCAGAAAAAGGTATACCTAATTCGATAATATCAACGCCAGCCTTTTGAAGAGTAAGAATAATATCTTTTGTCGCTTTGACAGTGGGGAAACCAAAAGGTATGTAGGCGATAAAAGCCTTTTTGCCTTGTTTTTTTAATTCGTTAAATTTTTCTTTTATGGTCATACGAATAAAATTTTGCAGCACGTATCACGCACCACGCTTTAAAGACATGCCACCTGATACATGTAACGTGTTACTTATTTAAATATCCTTCCACGATTTCTAAATCCTTATCCCCTCTTCCTGACAAACAAACTACAACCAAAGAACCTTTGGCTTTTTTAGCCAATTTTCTTAAATAAGCTATTGCATGCGCGGATTCAAGCGCAGGTATTATACCTTCTAATTCGCTTAAAGATTTAAATCCCTCGATTGCCTCTTTATCATCCACAGTAACGTATTTGGCGCGGCCTGATTCTTTATAAAAAGAATGTTCCGGGCCGACTCCGGGATAATCCAGGCCCGCGGCAACCGAGTGAGTTGCTTTTACCTGTCCGAATTTATCCTGTAAAATATAAGTTTTCGCGCCATGCAATACTCCGGGCTCGCCAAAATTAAGCGACGCGGAATTTAAATTCCGGTTTATTCCGCCGGCTTCAACGCCGATCATTTTTGTCTTTTTGTCGTTATAAAAAGGATAAAAAATCCCCATGGCATTACTGCCGCCACCAACGCAGGCAACCAAATAATCAGGAAGTTTTTTTTCTTTATTTAAAATCTGCCGCCTGGCTTCTTTGCCGATAACTGACTGGAAATCACGCACGATCATTGGATAAGGATGCGAGCCAAAAGTCGAACCAATAAGATAATACGTGCCTCTAACATTAGTAACCCAATCTCGCATCGCTTCATTGCAGGCATCTTTTAAGGTCCTGGAACCGGTTTTTACAGGAATAACCCGCGCGCCAAGGATTTTCATTCTAAAAACATTCATTCTTTGCCTGCGGATATCTTCCTCGCCCATATAAACATCGCATTCAAAACCAAAAAGGCGCGACACTGTCGCGGCAGAAACTCCGTGCTGGCCTGCCCCGGTTTCAGCAATGATTCTTTTCTTGCCCATATGATGAGCAAGAAGGGCCTGGCCTAAAGAATTATTTATTTTATGCGCTCCCGTATGAAGAAGGTCTTCTCTTTTAAGATAAATCTTCATCCCGAGATTTTTGCTTAAATTTTTTGCAAAATATAACAGCGTCGGCCGGCCGGCATATTCGTTATAATAGAAAGCTAATTCTTTTTTGAATTTTTTATCGTTCTTTATCCTGGCATAAAAAAGATCAAGCTCATGCAGGCAGGAAAATAAAGTTTCCGGCATGAATTTGCCGCCAAAATTACCGAAATATCCTTTTTTATTTGGAATTGACATTCTTTACCTTCCCTATAAATTCTCTTACTAATTCAATATCTTTTTTACCGACAAGTTTTTCTAATCCGCTTGAAATATCCACGGCGTAAGGATTAAGCCTTACAAATTGAGAAATATTTTTTACGGTTAAACCTCCGGATATTATTACTCTTTCGCCATTTTTAATCAATGCGGAAATTTCTTTGACGGCAGCCTGATCGATGGTAATTTTGTCTTTTACTTTTTCTTCATATTTTACGTCAAACATTGCGGCATCAATTTTATAACGGGAAATCTTTTCGCTAAACGGCATATCCTGCGAAAAGAAAACTTTTACCACTTTAAATTTTGGCTTAAAAAAATTACAATAAGCCGGATTTTCATTCCCATGAAATTGCAAAACATCCAAAGAAAGCATATTAGCTATCTCAAGCACTTTTTCTTTTTCCTCATCCAGGAATACGCCGGCTTTTGTTATGTAAGGGCCAATGCCGGCAATTATTTTTGCGGCTTGCTTTTCATTTATGCAACGCGGGCTTTTTTTCGAAAAAATAAAACCAAGCGCGTCAGCTCCCTGGCTTGAACAAGCCAATGCGTCTTCCAAATTAGTTATTCCGCAAATCTTAATCTTTATCATGGTTTAGTTCTAAGTTGTAAGTTCTAAGTTGTAAGTTTCAGCATTTTGAATTATCTCTTATAGCTTACAACTTAGAACCTAAAACTGTGTTTAAACATCTACATGCAATTCTTTTATTTTTTCCGCTATGTTTTCCGCTTTCATCAGTGTCTCACCCACTAATATCGCGTTTACGCCGAGGCCTTTTAGCCACAAAACATCTTTTAATGATTTTATCCCGCTTTCACTTATCTTCACTACTCCCTGCGGTATAAAAGGAGCGAGCTTTTGCGTAGTAGTTAACTCTACTTTTAAAGTGTTAAGGTTTCGATTGTTTATGCCTAAAATATCAAATGAACCGAGTTTCAAAACTTTGCGTAATTCTTTTTCCGTATGTACCTCGATTATCGTATCCATGCCTAATTTCTTACTAAAATTATAAAGACGGGGCAACTTTTCCTCATCGAGTATCCTCATTATTAAAAGAACAGCGTCTGCCCCGACAGCGCGCGATTCTAAAATTTGCATCTCATCGATTATAAAATCCTTGCGAAGAACAGGCAAATCAATTTCTTTTTTGATATCTTCTATGTAGTTTATTCTACCGAGAAAAAATTCACTCTCCGTAACCACGGATATTGCGTTTACTTTTGCTTCCTGATAAATCTTCGCTACGTCTAGCGCGGAAAATTCTTTACGCAAGACTCCGGCTGATGGGGAAGCTTGTTTTACCTCCGCAATAAACGAAATTTTACCCTCTCGGTTTATCGCCTCTTTAAAAGCTAATGGCTTGGGGGCTTTTTTTACAAGAGAAAGAAGCTCCTCGCGATTCTTCTTCAGAATCTCAACTTTTTTCTTCTTTGCTTCAACTATTAACGACAATACATTATGCATTTTTTACCTATTAGGAATTTGAAAATTTTTTAAGAACGGACGCCTCTTTTTTCTGTCTATCTATAAATTGTTTAAATTTCAAAAACTTATCTTTAGCTCTTCCTGTATCGATAATATCTTTAGCTAATTTTACGCCGTCTTTTAAATTGCTCACTTTATTTAAAATATAAAAACAGCAGCTCGCGTTAGCCAGCACTTCATCTTGAGCCGGGCCATATTTTCCGTCTAAAACATCTAATATAATTTTCGCGCTTTGCCGGGCGTCTTTTGCTTCAAGACATTTAGCGGTTATTTTCTTTAACCCGAAATCTGCCGGTTCAATGCAAAGATTTTTCATTTTTTTCTTATCGACTAATATCGCAGTTGTTTCTCCGGTAAGAGATACTTCGTCTTTTAAATCTTTTCCGCAAACAACCAGTGCCTTCTTGATTCCTAATTTTTTCAAAACAACTGCCATGGTTTCAACAAGCTCTTTTTTATAAACACCCAGAAGCTGATGCGTGGCTCCTGCCGGGTTACAAAGCGGGCCAAGGATATTAAATATAGTCCTTATGCCGATTTCTTTGCGTATTGCCGCGACTTCCAAAAGTGCCGGGTGATACAACGGCGCGTAAAGAAAACCTATGCCGATTTTTTTTATCGCCTCCTCCATAATCTTTGGGCTAACATCAATTTTTATTCCAAGCTCCTCTAAAACGTCAGCGCTGCCGCAAGTCGAAGACATCGCGCGATTACCATGTTTAGCAACCTTTATCCCATGCGCGGCAACCACAAAACTAACCGCGGTTGAAACATTGAATTTATTTACCCCGGAACCACCTGTCCCGCAGGTATCCAAAACCTGCTCATCTCTAGCATCAATACCCATAAAAGTTTCTTTTACGGATAACCGCATTGCTCTTTCTCTGGCTATTGTTGCGGCTCCATAAATCTCTTCCACGGTTTCGCCTTTTACTTTCAAAGCAGTAAGGAAACTAGCGGTTTGCGCGCTGGTTGTTTTATGATCAAAAATATCATTAAATACTTCCTTTGTTTCCTCAACGGAAAGATTTATTTTTCTAGTTAATTTCTCGATTGCGTCTTTTATCATATCTTCAAAAAATTATTCAATAATTTTTTCCCTTCTAAAGTAAGTATTGATTCCGGATGAAACTGGACGCCAAAAAGCGGATATTTTTTATCTTTTATCCCCATTATGGTTCCGTCTTTAGTCCGTGCGGTTATGGCCAGATTTTTCGATAACGTTTTTTTCTCTATAATCAAAGAATGATACCTGGTTGCTTCGAATGGATTTTTAATCCCTTTGAATATGCCTTTTTTATTATGATAGATAGACGAAGTTTTCCCGTGCATAATACAAGGGGCTCGCTTTATATTTGCTCCAAAAACATATCCGATGCATTGATGGCCCAAACACACGCCAAGGATAGGCACGGTCTTGTAAAATTCTTTAATAACATCGCAGCTGATACCGCTATCTTTCGGACTGCCTGGGCCCGGGGAAATAACTATTTTTTCTATCTTTAATTTTTTTAATTTTTCTATATCAATCTTATTATTCCTGTAAACAACAACGTGTGCGCCAAGTTCTTCCAAATACTGAACAAGGTTATAGGTGAATGAGTCGTAGTTGTCGATAACTAATAGCATGCTATGAATTCAGGTTAAGACTGAGGCTGAGGTTAAGGCACGAATTTGCGCCTCAACCTCAGCCTAAACCTTAACCTTTCTCCTATTGTTTTTCTCTCTTTATCTTCGCTCCCAATTTACGCAGCTTTTCTTCGATATGTTCATACCCTCTATCAATATGATACACCCTGAAAACTTCAGTTTTATCTTCCGCTGCCATACCAGCAATAACCAAAGCCGCTGAAGCCCTCAGGTCTGAAGCCATTACTTCCGCGCCAAAAAGTTTTGCATTACCTTCAATTATGGCATAAGGGCCGCTTCTCTGTATACGCGCGCCCATACGATTTAACTCAGCCACATGCATAAATCTATCCGGATATATTTTTTCGGTAATTAAAGAAATTCCTTTTGCGAAACAAAGGCAAATCATAAATTGCGCCTGCAAATCCGTAGGAAAACCTGGGTAAGGAAGCGTTGTGATATTAACGGGTTTGAGCGGTAATTTCGCTTTTACTATAATCGAACGGGCGTTGTCTATATTTATTTCCGCGCCCATTTCTCTTGCCACTTCTATGGCTGATGTAAGATGAAACGGATTTGCGCCTTTTATCTCTAAAGAAGAGCCAGTGGCAAGAGCTGCCGCCAAAAATGTTCCTGCTTCAATCCTGTCAGGTATAATATCAAACTCGCATCCGCCTAATTTCTTTACGCCGCGGATTCTTAATAATGGGGTACCTTCTCCGGTTATATCCGCGCCCATTTTTTTAAGAAAAATTCCAAGGCTTTCTACTTCCGGTTCGCATGCCGCGTATTCAATGATTGTTTCTCCGTCAATAAGGGTTGCCGCCATCATCACGTTATCTGTGGCAAGCACAGATGAACCAAATTGGCCGCCGAGATACATGTGATTACCGTGCATATTTT
>JBAYMZ010000046.1:0-8339 GCA_041663385.1 Candidatus Omnitrophota bacterium | reverse complement strand
ACAAATTAGCTTACCTATTTCTTTCTGTGCGTTTATCCGCGTAAATATCCGCGGACATCCGCTTCTAGTCTTTAGAATGAATATGGCAACGCACGCCTTATGGCTTTCATCTCAGTGCCGGCCACCAAAGCTTTTTTTCTTAAAAATCTTTTCCTTTTCTCTGACCTTGCGGTAAGAAGGTGCCTTCTTGACCCTCTTGAACGAAGAACTTTTTTATTCTTCGTAACTCTTACTCTTTTTGCTACGCCTTTTTTTGTTTTTAATTTGGGCATATTTACTCCTTTTATGCAACTGTATCAGGTATCACGTTTCACGTAACACGTTTGGACGTGATACGTGTTACTTATTACGTGCTACTGTTGCTGATTATTTCGGGCCAAGAACCATCATCAAAGCTTTCCCAAGCATTATTGGCTCTTTATCTATTTTACCTATTTTTTCTATATCCTGCACTAACTTTTCAATCACTTTATGCCCTAAATCTTTATGGGCCATTTCTCTGCCGCGAAATAGCATTCTTATCCTTACCTTGTGCCCTTTTTCCAAAAATTCTTTTACGTGTTTTAATTTTACTTCATAATCATGAATATCTATTCGAGGGCTCACTCTTATTTCTTTGAGTTGAACCTGTTTTTGATGTTTTTTTACTTCACGTTCACGTTTTTCCTGTTCATAACGGTATTTAGAAAAATCCATGATGCGGCAAACCGGCGGCTGGGCCTGAGGTGCTACCTCAACCAAATCAAGGTCAGCTTCGTCAGCTTTTTTCAACGCAAGTTCTTTGGGAAAAATCCCTAACTGTTCGCCTTCCGGCCCGATAATCCTTAAAGTTTTTGCGAAAATCCTTTCATTAACTCTTACATACTTCACGCGCTTTGCCCTCCTTCTAAACGGTTATTATTAAATGCTGCTTGATTCTTTCTTCAACAGATCAAGCAGCCCAGCGATATCCATATTTCCCAGATTTTTTATTCCTCTGGCCCTCAGGGAAATCTGTTTTGCTTCTTTTTCTTTTTTACCAACGATTACCATAAAGGGAACTTTTTGCATTTCTTTTTCTCTTATTTTTCTCTGCAAAGTTTCATTACGCGAATCTACTTCCACGCGGAAGTTTTCTTTTTCTAAAGAATCTTTTACCTCCAACGCATAGTCCTTAACATCTTCCGTAATATTAAGCACGGCAACCTGAACCGGTGAAAGCCAAAGAGGAAATTTCCCAGCGTAATGCTCGATTAAGGTCGCGATAAATCTCTCCAGGCTTCCAAAGATAACCCTATGAATCATTACCGCTCTGGTGTCTTTTCCATCTTCCGCCCGGTAAGTTACGTCAAATCTTTCCGGCATATTAAAATCAAGCTGAATAGTTGCGCACTGCCATTCTCTCGACAACGCATCTTTAAGTTTGATGTCGATTTTCGGGCCGTAAAAAGCACCGTCAGCTTCATTTATTTTATAATTGAAATTCTTTTTCTTCAAAACATCCAAAAGAATTTTTTCGGAAAGATCCCAAACTTCTTTTTCGCCGATAAAATCTTTTGGCCGCGTGGAGAGCTCAGCAGTAAAATCATTAAAACCAAATTTATGCATGGTATCACTGACAAAATCAAGCACGCCTTCTATCTCTTGTGCCACATCTTCTTTGCGGCAAAAAATATGCGCGTCATCCTGGGTAAAACCCCTGACGCGAAGGAGGCCATGCAAAACTCCGCTTTTTTCATAGCGATAAACCGTGCCGAGTTCAAACAATCTTAACGGCAAATCTCTCCAGCTTCTAAGCGCTGATTTATAAATCAGGATATGACCCGGGCAATTCATCGGCTTTAAAATAAATTCCTGATTATCTTTGACGATCGGATACATATGTTCCTGGTAAAAATCAAGATGGCCGGATTTCTGCCATAATTTTTTATCCATAATATGCGGGGTGATGACCATTTTATAGCCGCGTTTTTTGTGCTCTTTAATTTCCCAATCTTCGATGAGCCGCCTTAGAGTTGCGCCATTAGGCTGATAAAAAACCAAACCAGCGCCGGCTTCGTTATGATAGATATCAAAAAGATTTAATTCACTGCCGAGTTTGCGATGGTCTCTTATTTTTGCTTCTTCTAAAAGTTTTAAATAATCATCGAGTTCTTTTTGTGTTAAAAAAGCAGTTCCATAAATACGCACCAACTGTTGATTCGAATCAATGCCTTTCCAGTACGCTCCGGAAGTAGAAAGAACTTTAAAATATTTTACTTCACCGGTTGAGCCAACATGCGGCCCTTTGCAAAGGTCGGTAAAGCCGCCGTGTTTATAAATTGAAACCGTTTTTTGTGCAGGATCTTTTTGGCCAAGATCTTTTATGAGTTCGACTTTAAAAGTTTCGCCTTTTTTTGTAAAGAAATCAATGGCATCAGCCGAAGATAAATCTTCGCACGTAAAGGGGAGATTTTTTTTGACTTCCTCATTCATTAACGCTTCAATCTTAGCTAAATCTTCTTCTTTAATACCCTCGGCTATTTCAAAATCATAATAAAAGCCGTTTTCAATCGCCGGCCCAATGCCTAATTTAGCATTAGGGTACAACTGCTTCACAGCTTGCGCCATAATGTGCGAACAAGAATGTCGTAATGTTTGTAAGTCCATATATTTTGTCGTTAGTCGTTAGTAGATAGTCGTTGGTTATAAAAACCAGATTTTTTTACACTAACGACTATACACTAAAGACTATAAACTCTCCACAAATGGGCGCATAAGGATTCGAACCTTAGACCCCTTCCTTGTAAAAGAAGTGCTCTAACCAGCTGAGCTATGCGCCCAATATGCAATCAATAAATAAAAATAACAATATAAAGACAAATATGCCTGATTTTATTATGAAAATTGGGGTTTATTTGGTACTCATACCTTTAAAAGAACCTACTACAAGCACCCCGCTGGACCGCTATTCTAAAAGCAGTATATTCGGCGAGCCGCATAGGGTAATATTATATGCAAAAAGGCACGGGTAGTCAATGGGGTCATTTTAACACCGCAAAAGCGCAAAAACCCGCAAAGACGCAAAAAAAAATAACGTAAAAAATAAGCTATAAAACTATAATAGTATTTTTCTTTTCTCTTTTGCGTTTTTGCGCCTTCTTTGCGGTTTGGCGGTGTAAAGACTTAGGATTTCCTGGCTTTTCTGGTGAAAAATATGATTTGCGCGATAAAGAATCCGATTATCGCTCCCACAAAAAGCCTATTTCCGCCTTTCATAGAAAAATAAAAGACAACGCCTATAAGAGTATATCGGATTAAATAGCCAACCCACAAGAAATACCACTTTTTCGTGGTTAAAAATTTCTTCATCTGCTGCCCGAAGATAAAAAAATTTATTCCGCCGGTTAGAAGGCCAATAAGGATTCCAATTACAGTAATCATGTCTTTTTAAATTTGATATTACTTAGCTAATTTTATTAAAATTTACCAATATGGCCTTCTTTAATATTATAAATGATTAGCCCGATAATCCATGAACCCCATAATAACAAGGCAAGAACATTAAAGGTAGTGCTTTTAATTTTTATCCCAAGAATTCTATCGATGACAATCATTAAAAAGAATGATACCAGCCACAAGCCTAGTATCTTTAATGCTTTTTGCCAACCTTCATGAAACCAAACAATACCCACCATTACGATAAAAGTTGGGATTATTATAAGTCCTAACATTTTTTCTCTTTATTTTTAAAGTATGTCTTTGCTGCCTTCCGTTCTCTATATTATGTATCCGAATTATGCACTAAGCACTTCTTCCGCCGCCTTTAAATAATCCTCTTTGGAAATAATCGGCCGGCCGACGACAATAAAGTCCGCGCCGGAAGCTATCGCGGTTTTCGCGGTGGTAATTCTTTTCTGGTCGCCTTTATCGTCAAGCGGCGAACGTATGCCGGGAGTCACGACTTTTAGGGCTTTTTTAAATTTAGCCTTTATACTTTTAGCTTCCTGCGGCGAAGCGATTACCCCATCAAGTTTTGCGTCAAAGGCAACTTTCACCAATTTAAGCACATCTTCCGGGGAAGCTTTTGCGCTGGTTAATTCAGTAACGCCTAAAATAAGCGGTCTTCGGATATTTTTTTCCTGCGCGACTTTTTTTACTTCATCACGGACAGCGCTAAGCGCCTCGAGGCCTGATTTAATATGCACGGTAAACGCCCAACAATTCATTTCGGTAATTACCCGCGCGGTTTCTTTCATGGTGTTAGGTATATCGTATAATTTTAAATCCACAAAAATATCTATGTTTTTCCTGGTAAATTTTTTTACCAGCGCTGGCCCGAATTTTGTAAAAGCGATTGAGCCGATTTTAAATTTCGCTTTCTTCGGCGCCAAAACTTTTACGGCTCTTACAATTTCTTTTTCGCTGTTTAAATCCAAAGCCACAATTAACTTTTCCCAATCTCTCTTCAATCGCTCCCCCTTTTTGCATCCACGGATATCCTTTATTTTTCTTTATCTGTATAATCTATAGTTGCAGCGCTCCTGTTAATTCTTTGATGTCATCTATTTTTTTGCGCTTCATATAATCTTTGATGCCTTTGACAATATCGCTGGCCTTATTCGGATATACCAAATTAACCGTGCCTAAACTCACCGCGGCGGCACCGGCAAGAATAAATTCAATCGCGTCAGAAGTATTTTCTATGCCGCCTCCGCCAACAATCGGAATATCCACATTTTTTGCCACCTGCCAGACTTTATAAAGCGCCTGCGGCTTAATTGCTCGTCCTGAATAGCCGCCATACGTGCTTCCCAGATAAGGTTTTTTAGTTTCAATATTTATTGCCATCGCCAAAAACGTATTCACCAGAGAAAGCGCGTCAGCGCCGGCTTCTTTAGCAGCTTTGGCAATTTCCACAATATCATCTATCTCCGGAGTAATTTTTACAATCAGAGTTTTTTTAGTCAGCAATTTCAAAGATTTAACGAGATTATAAGTTAGTTCTTTATTTTGCGAAAACATTTTTTTCATTTTTATATTCGGGCAGGAAAGATTAATTTCCAGCGCTTCGATTTCAATTTTGCCCTCAAGACGGCGGATTGCCTCTTCATAATCTTCCTGCGAAAATCCACCGACACTGACAATAAATTTTACCGGAAGCGTTGTTAGCTTGGGGAGCTTTTCTTCTAAAAATCCGGAAAGACCGGGATTTTCCAGGCCGATTGAATTTATCACCCCATAATCAGTTTCATAAATCCTTGGCGCGGGATTTCCTTCACGAGGCTGTAACGTAATAGTTTTTGTGGTTATGGCGCCGATATTCTTAAAATTCACCAACCCTTTTAATTCTTCGCCATAACCAAAAGTGCCGGAAGCGCAGATAACCGGAGTTGAAAGCTCAAAATTGCCTATTTTTATGCCTAAATTCATTTTACCTATTGTATTATAGAATGAAGGTTGTTTCAAATGTTAGTTTAGGTACCTAAAAACGCTTTTGATTTACATGAGTAGTGGTATAATTTAATTAACTAAATCGTTTCCATGTGTCAGCTGATATAACAAAAATCAAAGGAGGCAATACCGATGAAACTTAAAGAAAAGGATCTCATCATCTCTTCACTTTTTGCGATTTTAATGTTATTGATCATTAATTTATTTATTCTTTTGTCGGTTGTCCCGGATTACGCGCGGTTATACAGCAACCTTGGAACGAAATTGCCTGCGTTAACTGCTTTTTACATTTCTCTTGGCCATTTTGTTTTTAGATGGCTTGTCCCGGCATCACTTTTTCTATTTATAGATTTTGCCATTGTAGCAGCTTTGGCATTTATCATAAAAAATAAAACCAGCTTAATTGCAATTTACATTTTAACCGCCGGCGCGCTCTTGGTGTTTGCTTTACTCTCTGTTTACTCAATAAGATTACCTTTAATGCGCATAAATAAAGCGTTGCCTCCAATCGGCACTGCATCTGAAACCGGGGGATTGAGTAAATAGAATTATTTTGATAGCCAGCACTGAAAGCTGAAAATATGGGTTGATTAACTGTCCCGCCTCACAGAAGAGGCTGAAAAAGCGTAAGTCTCATTGAGGAGGTGCCTATGAAATTCTATCTGAAATGGGTGAATCCGATTGTAGCGCTTTTGATTCTGATTATTTGTTCCTGGGTTTATTTTGGCGGATACTTTGTGGGTTTTAACGAAAAATCTAAATTTGAAAAAAAAGAAGTTCTTATTGACCCTAATGAAATGGGGATGCCGATGTACTTTTTCGCCAAAGGTTTATTCTGCTCATCGATGTTATTTCTTTTCGGCGAATTCATGAAAAGGAAACTGTCTAAAGAGCAATAAAAGTTGTCATTGCTTATGTGTATGGATGATTTTTTATGAGATTATGCTTTTCGTATGAAAGTTATGCGAAAATACGCGAGACTTAAAAAAAATGAATAAAGGTTACGACTGCCTTAAAAATAAAAAAATAAGGAAACCCCTGTAAATTTTATATTTACTTTCTCTAACCCGCGTGAGAAAATCTACCTGTTAGCGCTGAAATACCTTTTAAAGAAAGTGTTTATTTTTATATGAATGTTTACATATATTGTATAAAAGAAAACTACCGATACGTTTCTTTAATAAAGGGGCGCTCATTCGAAAATGAATGGTTTAGATTAGAAAAAGACGGTACCGTTGTTGTCAAAGGCACTAACGCTAATGGTTACGCCTGGGACGGCTGCAGCCCGAAATTTAAAATAAAAGATATTTATTTTGGAACGCCGGAAGGTGTTTTAAATTTTGAAAATGGGCAAAGCAAAACCTATTACGCCTCGTTGATCCACGATGTTTTCTATCAATTCAGCCCTGAAATAAAATCCTTTATCAAAAGAAAAGAAGCTGATAACGAATTATATCTTCTATTAGAACAGAGTAATTTTATATTCGCGCGGCTTTATCATTTTATCGTGCGCTTGTGGGGATGGATTTATTGGTATAGATTGACATAGAAAAGGATTTGTCTTGCGGTTGCGTTATGCATCAAACGTAAGGAAAAACAAACTTTAAGACGCAACCGATAGTCGTAGGACAATTTATAATTATCTGCGTAAAAGAAGGAGGTCAAAATCATGGCGGAAACACAGGACAAACAGGCTAACACTTGGGGTATGATGTGTCATTTACTTTCGCTTTGCGGATTAATCGGTATACCTTTGGGAAACATAATCGCCCCTTTAATTGTTTGGTTAATTAAAAAAGATGAGTTCCCTTTTGTAATGGAACAGGGAAAAGAATCGCTTAATTTCCAGATCTCAATGACTATCTACGCTATTGTGGCGGCTATGCTTTGTATGATTTTTATTGGTTTTATTCTGCTGGCCGCGATTGCGATTGCGGATCTTATATTGGTAATTGACGCATCAATGAAAGCAAACAAAGGCGTGGGTTATCATTATCCCGCGACAATCAGGCTTATAAAATGAGTCTCCTCGCTATAAATAGTGAAGCCTCCCAGGACTAAAGTCCGGGGCTTCCTCCTGAGCAGGAATCGCAAATGCATTCCTCCCACGGGCTAAAGCCCGGGGATTCCTTCGAAGGATTGAAGGCTCATTCCTTCGAAGCCCGGCCTGCAGTTCCAATTAGCGAAGGGCGAAGAAGAATAATTTGCTTTTAGCGCAAAAATAATTAAAAATAAAACCCGGCATTCTTAAGGTGCCGGGTTTTTTATATTATTATTTATTTACCAAATATCATCCGGAGAGAAGCAAGAAATAGCGCTATACCGAAAATTCGTTTTAGCAATACCTCCGGGATTTTATGCACGAACATTGCGCCAAGAAGCCCGCCAACAAAAAATCCTAAACACATAAACATGGCAATATTAAGTTTGACATTGCCGTCATGATAATATTTTAGCGCGGCGAGCAGCCCTATTGGCGGAATCATGAAAGCAAGAGTGGTGCCTTGAGCTTGATGTTGGGTTAATCCAAAAATATAGACCAGCGCCGGGATAAGAATCAATCCGCCGCCGATGCCCAGAAGCCCGCTAAGCGTTCCGGCAGCCAACCCTAAAGTTACATAGCTAAGCCACATTTTTACCTCCGAATAGCGTTGCCCCGGCTCGCAGGGAATGTTAAAAAATTCTCTACGATAATTTTTTAACGCTCGCCGGGGTTAATTCGCACTATCATTTTTCCTGCGTGCTCCGCACTTGGAAAAATGATGTGCTCATTAAAAACTAGGTTCGATACAGAACGTTCCGTTCTTAAACGAACCTTTGAGACCGCCTATTGCGAAATAAAGGTTTGTGAAATATTTCATCTTCGCGAATTCAAACCATTTATCGTAAGGCTCAATATTAAAAATTGTCCTGAAATATTTAAATTT
>JBAYMZ010000045.1:0-8352 GCA_041663385.1 Candidatus Omnitrophota bacterium | reverse complement strand
GTTATATTTTTGTCAAGAAGATGATCCATAAGCGAAAGCCTTTCGTATTTGTCATAAATAAGGAACTTATCGAGATCTTTGTCTTTCTGCTTTACAATATCATGAATTGTAGAAACCACGCCTTCCTTATTTACGTTTTCAAGTATTTTATGATGATATGATTCTTCTTTGCGGGTTATAGTATTACCGAGATTAATCGGGTTGTTACGTAAACTCATCTCAAGAAGAGCTGCTCCTTTCTGAGAGAAACAGCAGGTTAACTTAGAATTCTTAAGGATTAATTCTTTGTTACCGTCAAAATCAAAATCCACCTCTTCAACTGATATACTTTCTTTGCTATATTTCTCATCAAAAAGCTTTTCCGCTGCAATTAAGTTTTCAAATACTGCCGAACGAATATGGCCAAGATAAAAACCGCCAAAAATTCCGTGCCAATAACTGCAATTTGTCTCTGCTTTATACAGGCTTGTAAATATCTTTTTATCGCGCTCCGGATGGCATTTGAGATTTATCTTTTTGCTTAAATAAAGCATACGCTTTTGCATGTAATTAAGCCGTTTATATTTATGATAAAAATTTCTGAAAAAACCGCCGCGGATAAAATTACTAAACTCATCAAATTTATTATTATTTTTCAAAAATCCTTCCAGCTTTTCATAGATAAGTAAATCCTGCGGCTCAAGAACCCACTCCCCCATTTCTTCATAAGAAGCTGTGGGGAGATAAACAATGCCATTTGTTTTAAATTTATTTATTGCCTCCGATGCCGTAATGGTTTCCACATCGCCTGATTCGCTAAGGCGCGTCAGAAATTTACGCAGCCATTCTTTGTTGTAAACCCAGTCGTAAGTGCCCGGCCAGAGCCCAAATTTTTCTCCATCATCAAAAAGCGTAACCAGGACATCCCCCTCCTGCTTGAAACTATTTAACACTCCAATAGCTTCATCAACCTCGGAGAAAGGTATTTTGTATCTTAAGGCCTTACTGATAGGAAATACCGATACCGGGCAAGCATTGTCTTCTGTGGTGTAGTAGCCAAAAAACTCTTTCTGATTTAAGCCGGCGAAACAAAAATGCGTGTCATCAAGAAACGTATATTTCAGGCCGCCATTATTAATTACTTTGGCAAGCGAAGGTTCCCATACTCTTTCTGCCGTCCAAATGCCTTGAGGAGCTTTGCCAAATTCTTTCTCAATAAAAGCATTCATCATGCCAATCTGCCCATATTTATCCTCATCAAGTATTATCGGCAAAATTGGCTCATAATATCCTCCACTGATAATTTCAACCTGGCCACGCTTAACAAGTTTTTTTAATAAAGTAAGATAATCTTTTCCATGCTCTTTCATCCAATCGTACAAAGGACCGGAATTATGCAGACAAAATTTTATCTTGGGAAAATCCTCCATAAGTGAAAGAAAAGGATAGTAGCATTTCTCGTATGCCTCTTTAAAAACATGCGAAAAATTTCCTACAGGCTGGTGATTATGAATACCAAAAATAAAATATACTTTACCCATTTTTCTTAAAATGCTGCGGCAGGCTTCTGCCAAGTAAACGATAAATCTCCTCCACATAGGAGAAGAATATTTTTTTGAATTCTCCGCTTATATCGTCAAAAGTATTCCACCAAAACCAGTCGCTTCCTTCAATAAGATAAAAATAATCCCTTACTTTTTCTGGGTCTATCGAACCGGCCCTGCATTTTTCTATTAAGTCGCGGGTTCTTCTTAATATGTTCCAGTAATTATTGTTTTTCTTTGAACCAATCCACACGCCAAAATCTCCGTTTATCCACGAACCGCTGGAAAGCCTTTCGATGCGGCGGCTGGTATGCTTTTTAAGAAATCCTGAAGGAGTTTCTGACTCAAGGACATCACTTTTTTCAAGAGCCCCATAAAGATTTTCCAGGAAATCAACGCCGTTATTCTTGTAATATTCCCAGGCATTTTCGCCATCCATAATAATAGTGATTACTCTTTCTTTAAATACATTTTTGGCAAAATTGTGCGTTCGTTTAAAATGTTCCATCAAATCATGCACGGCAAAAGACGAATCATCCCAACCTTGATAAGTAAAACTAAGCATGTCGGAAAAATTTCTATCACGGAAAAACATATTTACGCCTTTAAATTCATAAGGCTGGTAAATTAAATGCCTCTGATTTTTTATCATGTCGTAAGAAACATAATCGGTGGTTAAGCTCTTAAAAAGAATTGCCTCATCGGCTCCAATCCATTTAAAGCCTTCTCTGCCATATAAAGAAACAACATTCTCGGAAACACTGCCTTCAGACGGCCAGCTTCCACAAGGTGTGTAGCCAAAAGTCTGGTTGAATACTTCTCTTGCCTTATTGAGGTGCCAACGGCAATCTTCCGGATAAGAGAATCGAAGCACCGGCCTTTTCAAATAAGAAAAATCTTTTACTACATCGCTATCGTATAAAATCGGCATAATTGGATGGTGATACGGCGTAAGGGTAAGTTCTATTCTATCAGCAGCAATAAGTTTTTTATAAAGCGGAATAATTTCCGCCATTACTTTGTATTGCTTTTCCAAAACATATTCCTTATCCTGCGTGGTATAACTTTTATCTTTTAAAATTAAATTTTTAAGATTTTTGTCATCTCTAATTGTGTAGGGATGAAACCATGAAAGATTAAAAAGCGTTACCAAATCGGTAATGTCCTGCGTGGTAAATCTTGGATGAGGAGAAACTTTTTTATTATATAACTGCAAAAACCTTCGGTTTGGCTTAATTATCCTGTCAAAATTAGTAGAGAAAAAACGATCGATTATAAATGCTTTTTCCTGTTGTTTGAGCCCGGAAGGATTTTTTAAACTCAAAATTTGATAATAATCTTTAGCATGATTTTCTATGTAATCATAAAGCTGCCAGAGCAAAATTCCGCTAAAGTTAAAAGAAACTTTAACTTTATTAAATTTCTCAACCGTTTTTGCCATGCCATAGTAATCTTTTACCGCATGCAACCTCACCCAGGGAAGGCAATAATAATTTTTGGAAGGATGCTTGTAACAGGGCTGATGCATGTGCCAGAGAAAAGCAACTTTTGTAGTTGATTTTGCCATATTAATAAATTATGGTGGTTATGGTTTTAGGCCTTATCGAAAAAGAGTATTTTGAGGTAATACTAAAATCTATATCCATTTATGCCTGAAAAGCAGAATAGCTAATTTCCGGGAATATATTATCTTTCCTCTCTATATCTTCAATTACTTCATAGTTAATAAAACTTCTATCAAGATAACTCTTAAGAAGATAAAATCTTTCTAAATGAGTAACGGTTTTTTTTCTAGCGTATTCACTAAACGCGCCGGTTTTCATCATAAACGCCCAATCGCTTCCCTGCGCGAGCAAAAGCTCCCGGCCCATCTGGTTAAGAATTCTATCTTTAATGTCGCTTTTACTTTTATGTTGATTGATGGCTTCGGTCATTTTCTCCTGCGCGCGGTGCAGGTGCGGATAAATCCAGTCGTTTGAACCATTGAGCCAGACTTCATAATAACCTTTATAGCCCCAGCTTGAAGGAGCAGGATTTATAACCTGATTCTTGGGATAAATACCGAGATACTGCGAAGGCGTGATTAATTTTATGCTATTCTGGTCGTAGCGGATTTTGCGGATAAGGAAATTAAGCCATTGCACACCCTCAAACCACCAGTGGCCATAAAGCTCGGCATCATAGGGCGCTACGATTATCGGTTTCCTATCAAACATGGAACCAATATGCTCAATTTGTTTTTCTCTATTAAACATAAAATTTCCGGCATGATAGGCAGCTTTCTCCATTGCCCGTTCAGGATTGTAAGGCTCTTTATGTTTGCTTTCCCCGGTAATACGAAAATATTTAATTCCGGTAAATATGCGTGTTCCACAAGCTGATATGTAAGGCCTTATATAATCATAATCCGCATCAAAACCGATATCACGGTAATATTCTCTGTAATCAAAATCTCCGGGATAGCCCTCAACCGCGGACCATACGCTTTTTGAAGATTCATGGTCTCTTCCAAAAACCGCGACTTTATTTTTTGTATAGTAAGACGAATAAACTCCAAATTTCGGCCGCGGGCGAGAGAAAAGAACTCCGTGGCTTTCCATAAGAAAATATTTTATTCCTTCATCTTTTAAAAATTTATCCACCTCTTCGGCATACGCACATTCAGGAAGCCATATACCTTTGGGGTCTGACCCAAAGAATTTACGGTAAGAATTGGCCCCTACTCTGATTTGCGCCTTTACTGCTTCTTTGTTCACACCCAAAAGCGGCAAATACCCATGCGTAGCACCACAGGTAATTATTTCAAGGCATCCTCTATCCTGATATTTTTTAAATTCTTTTATTAAATCTCTGTTATAGACGTGAAGGAATTTTTCTCTTGTGCGGCTAAAGCGATGATAATACATTAAAGCAAGCTTATGGAATTCAGGATTGAACCGGTTACGATCAATTTCTTTTTCGCAAAGTTCAACCATCTTATTGAGATGGTTAATGTAGCGGTTTCGGAGAAGCTCATCCGCAAACATATTACAGAGAGTTGGCGAGATGTTCATCGTGATATAGAAATCAACATTGTCTTTCACCAGGCCTTCGAACATTTCTAAGATAGGAATGTAGGTTTCGCTCAAAGCCTCAAAGAGCCATCTCTCTTCCAGGAATTCTTCATATTCCGGATGACGAATAAAAGGAAGGTGGGCATGTAGAACTAAAGCTAAATATCCTTTTTCCATGGTTTTTGTTTAGAAGTTTTATGCCAGATATTCGAAAATCGAAGTTCGAAGGGTGAAGTTCGATTTTTCTATCATCTATTTTCTATCTTCTATTATCTCTCTTATTTGTCAAACCTTTTAGCTGCGGGGGTTTTCGTTATCTTGTGCTTCTTATTTTTAGAGACGCCTGTGACTTGGTATTGATAATCGCCTACCGGAAAATCATACCTTAAAGAAAAAGTGCCGTCCGGTTTAAGATTTACCTTTTTACCTTCAACTGTAACATCGGCATCCGGCTCTGTCCTGCCGTAAAGAACAATCTCTGTCCATACTTCAAGAAAAAACTTATCCGCGACACGCGGCCGCTCACTAAAAAGGCTCGACATGCCCCATGAAGAAAGTGGTGAAGAAATCTGATGCTTAACTATTTCTTCAAATTTATTTTTCCTTTCCATGGAACTTCTGCCCAAATCATAAATACCCAGAACTTTATAGTATTCTTCATCAGGAAGAGCCCACTCTTCATCGATTATGGAAGAAATTCCAAAATATGGTGTTTTTATTATATTCGAACGCGCGACAGGAAAGAATTTTCCGAATGGATTTAGGAGGCCTATTTCAATACACCATGATCTTTCCGGATGGTTTACATTTACATACCAGTTATTTGCTTCAAAATGAATATCAATATCAAAAAAAGAATTCGCGTGTTGACCGTCAAAATTATTAATACCGGTTAAATCATACACCCTTAATATCCACTTCATATTCTGGCGCTCATATACCGGAATGGCAAAAACAACTTCATTTATCCGCTGTTCAGAAATATCCCAATAGGTATATATCCACCATGGGTCTCTTGGCATAATGGTTATACGGTTATCCCCGTATTTTAAAGGTAAATTGTAGCTCGAGATTTCTTGAGGGGCAACGCCTGTTGCGGTAAATTGGACTTTCTCTATTTGAACGGATTCTTTTTTGGCTTCAAGGGAATAGACTGGGCTCTGAGGAATTTCTACTTTCTGGGCTGGTGATTTCTTCCTTATTATCTTTGAAAATATACGTTTAACTGCTGATTTCTTTGGGGTTTTTATACTTTTTGTTTTTTTAACTTTAGAGGAACTTTTACGCATTTTGCCTCCCTCTTAGGAAACAAATTCTACCACCTCTGTATTTACATGTCAATACATTAGTGCTATTGCCCCTGGTTAGCAGATTAATGTTTTATAAGTTAAAATATGTTAAACGTTTACTCGACAATTATATCTTTGGAACTTTCCCAAAGGCCGTGGATATTGCAATATGAACATGCTAAAATTGAACCTGGCTTTTCTGTCTTTAACGATACTTTAACTACTGGCTCGCTAAATATCGTACTTGTATTAGGCCCCTGCACTGAGGCTCCGTGAGATAAAAAATCAATTTTTGCCACCTGATACGGAAATTTTTCGCCGTTAGGCAAAAAATATACAGCAACCCATGCTATGTGATGCTCTGTTGTATTCGGATGGGCGATTTGTTTACCTACAGTTACTGTGATTTCGAAAACCTGGCCTTTAGTGATTTTTTCTTGCGCCTCAATGGCCGGCACGTGTTTTTCCGCTTTCCAGTCAGCGCTTTGCAATAAATTCTTTATTGATGACATTGCACTCCCCTCCCTATTTAACTTGCTCTACACATTTTACTTCCGGCACCTCTTCTTTTAAGCGCGTCTCAATCCCCATTTTTAAGGTATAGGTGCTCATCGGACAACAGCCGCAGGCCCCTTTAAGCCTTAATTTAACCACGCCATCATTTGTCACCTCAACAAGCTCCACATCACCGCCATCTGCCTGCAGAGCCGGCCTAATTTGTTCTAACGCTTTTGCTACTTTTTCTTTTAACATGTTTTCCTCCTTGTTTTACAAAGATGATTATATTACGACAATCGAAGATAGAAAATGGAAGATAGACAATCTACTTTGTACAAACATCTATCTTCGCTCTTCTATCTTCTATTCTCATATCAAAAATCTGTGTTTCAATAGCCGATAAAATTTTCTACCTTTACGTTCTCCTTCTGACAACCGCATTCAAAACATAAATCCTGCATACTTTTAACCATCTTTGGCGGGCCAAAAATAAAAACCATCCGCTTTAACAAATCAAATTTCTTTTCATTTATAAACGCTTTATCAATATAACCAAAAATACAATTTTTATCCTTAGGGGGGCACTCTGAAACTATATAAACTACTTTTATATTCTTGTTTATCTTCTGCCAATTATCAAGCTCTTCCCTAAAAGCAATATCATCTTCCCTCTTATTAGAATAAAAAAGCAAAACATCCGTATCTAATCCTCTATCACGGATATATTCAATAATTGAAATAACCGGCGTAATGCCTATGCCGCCGATAAGAAATACCACAGCCTTATACTCATTTAAAAAAGTAACATTGCCAAGTGGTGATTTTATAAGCACTTCATCATTACTTTTTAAATTCAATAATCTCTTTGAGAACAAACTTTCGCTGATTCTTTTTGTTACTTCAATATACTCTTTCTCAGGCGAAGAAGAAAAAGAAAGATATTTATTTAAATCCTTATTTAGCCTGTCATTTTCATCGAAAATTACCTGTAAAAATTGCCCGGGAATAAAGTTCACTTTTTCAGAAGCACGAAAACGAAAACTCATGACCGTAGGCGTTCTTTGTATTTTTTCGATAAATTTAACTCTTATATCTTTCATAGGCCTGATTGTTCAATAACCGCTTTAAGAACTTTGGCTGAATTTTTAAAATTAGCTTCCTCTTCCTCGTTAAGTTTTATCTTAAAGACCTCTCTTATCCCGGTTTTATTAACTATTGAGGGCATGCTTAGATAAACATCGTTTACTCCATAATAATCCTCAACCAAACAAGACACAGGCAATATTGAGTTTTCGTCTTTTAAAATAGCCCGGGTGATCATGGTCATTGAGAGGCCTACGCCATATGAAGTTTCACCTTTTTTCTCAATGACATTATAAGCAAAATCTTTTACTTCACGAAAGATATCAATAAGTGCGGTTTTTGTGTCACACTTATTGCACATCGGGCAATATTCTTTAAATAATATACCGCCAATCATTGCCCGGCTCCATACGGCGAATTCACTATCCCCATGCTCGCCCAATATATAGGCATGAACATTGCGCGCGTCTATATTGCAATGCTGAGACAAAAGCAGCCTGAGGCGCGCACTGTCAAGAACCGTGCCTGAACCGATTATTTCCTGCCAGGGTTTTTTAGAAATTTTATAGGCGGCATAGCTAAGCACATCCACGGGATTTGTTACAATTAAAAATATTGCGTGAGGTGCGTATTCCATTACCTTGGGTATGATTTCCTTAAAAATTGCTATATTCTCTTTTACCAGCTCAAGACGGGCTTGCCCGGGTTTTTGTTTTGCTCCGGCAGTAATAACCACTATATCTGAATCTTTAAGGTCTTTATATTCCCCAACAGATATTTCGATTTGAGAAACAAAAGGCATACAGCTTTTAAGATCTAATATTTCCCCTTCTGTGCGTTTTTGATTATTATCAATAATAACAATCGAACGCGCAAAACCGCTGATCATTAGGCTATAAACATAGC
>JBAYMZ010000044.1:0-8421 GCA_041663385.1 Candidatus Omnitrophota bacterium | reverse complement strand
TCATTCATAACATCGAAACCAATCAGAGCAGGTTCATCTTTAAATTCGGAAACTAATTCGTCCCAAATAGACAAGGTTTCTTGGCGAAATTTTTCTTTTTCCCAGAATAAAGCGTTCCCCATAGAATCACTGTGCCAGTCACTATTTTGCGCGCCGGGAACAGCATGCAAATCCAAAATAATGCCAATATGATATTTATCCGCTAGTGCAAAAGCTTTTTTTAAATACATTAACCCATCTGACGGATATTCTTTGGCCAAAAGGCGATAGTTAAACGGCAATCTAATACAGTTAGCACCCATTTGCGAAATATTCCTGAAATCTTCTTCGGTAATAAAATTGTTCCGGAAAAGGCGCGTAAATTCATTAAGTGCATTGCCACCATTAGTTTTTTTAAAATTTTGCTTAAAAATACTTTCCGCTATATTCCTGCCGCCAAGAACATAGCCTTCCATGAGAAGCCAGCCGCCAAGATTTACTCCTTTAAATAACATTGCATTGTTTTTTTATCGAACAATTGCCAATTTTATTCTAAAACAAATTGCCAAAATAAGTTTTATAAAATTTTTTTGTTTAGATTTTATCAATGGTTGGCCATATTACTTATGTATTTGGTGCTTTATAGCTTTAAATAATTATTTTTATGTTTTTTTATCGTTATAATAATTACTTGAAATTGCGGGATGATTTTTGTAGGCACAAAGCCAATCGTTTTTCCAGGAAGTATTAAGTATTTTTTTTATCGAAACACAATTAAAGTTTTCTCCGCGTATGGTTTTCCTGGTTCCAAGGCGATTAAGATAAATTTCACAAATATATAGATTATTGCTATCTTTTTTTAAATGCTGGCAGGGATCGTCAAACGCTCCACAGCAGCCACCGCATCTTCTACAAATCGCTTCCCAATGATTCCCCTCTGTTGCATTGCTTTCGGACATATTTTTTTAATTATATCAAAAATAGAGAAAAAAACACTTAAATTAAAATTGGCTGGGCTAAAAAAAACGGAACAAGGAAGTAAAAACAAAAACAGGGTTCACAAAACCCTGTCTACCAATCGATTAAGAATAACTATTCAAAATGACTCTATGCTATTTTTTTATAATCGCCTCGCGCATCTCACCGACGGAAACATAACTGACTTTACAATCGAGGAATTTTTCTATTTTTGCTATATATTTTTTTGCTTCCGCGGGTAGGCCGGAATAAGACCTTATGTCTTCTGTTTTTCTGCGCCAACCCTTTAACGTCTCATAGACAGGGGTGACCGCGGATAAATCTAAAGGAAAATTCTTAAGAAGTTTACCATTTTGTTTATAGGCGGTGCAAACCTTTATTTCTTTAAGATCGTCGAGTATGTCTAACTTAGTAAGAATAATTTTATTTACGTTATTTAAAATTCTTGCCCGGCGCAAAATCACCAGGTCCAACCAACCACAACGCCGTGGCCTACCGGTAGTAGCACCAAATTCTTTGCCTTTTTTCTGAAAATAGCCCCCCATATCATCAGTCAGCTCTGTTGGAAATGGCCCTTCACCAACCCTTGTTGTATAAGCTTTTGCCACGCCAAGAATTTCGTTTATTTTTATAAATGACAATCCCGAACCAAGAAGAGCGTTTGAAGAAACCGTCGCGGAAGAAGTCACAAAAGGATAAGTGCCAAAATCAACATCAAGAAAAGTTCCTTGAGCCCCTTCAAATAAAAAACTTTTATTTTTTTTAGGATATAGTAAATCTGTAATATCGCACACGTAAGGCGTAAGCATTTTGGCGAATACCTGATATTCTTTGAGTATGGCATCAAATGAAAAGACCTGAGCCTGATAGGCTTTTTCTAAGATAAGATTCTTTTCTTCCAAATTATCTTTTAGCCTTCTTGAAAAACTATCAATATCTACTAAATCCGCCATTCTTATTCCGCAGCGCGCCGCTTTATCCACATAACAAGGGCCTATCCCCCTCATTGTTGTCCCAATTTTTTGACTACGATTTTTTTCACGTAACGTATCCATAATACGATGATACGGCATAATGACATGGGCAAAAAGTGATATTTTTAGATTTTCAGGAGAGACTTTGATACCACTTTTTTTTAATACCTCTATTTCTTCAATTAACACCTTGGGATCAACTACCACACCGTTACCAATAACACATATCTTATCTTTACGCAAGATTCCTGACGGTATAAGGTGAAAAATAAACTTCTTACCATCAATGACAACAGTGTGGCCGGCATTATTTCCGCCCTGAAAGCGAACAATGACATCTTTATCACGGCAAAGAAAATCGATTACCTTTCCTTTTCCTTCATCGCCCCACTGTAGGCCTACAAGAATTGCATTCATAGTTTTATTTTTTTATTTACGTTATTGGAATACTTTTCAAACCGGTGGCTGCATGGTAAATATCCGTTTCGCAATTTCAGGATATTTTGCTACAAACTTCAGTTCATCCTCAACTAAAGGTTTTTGATTATGAACATTAGCGTATCTTACAAGCTCAAGCACTTTCTTTGCCTCACTATCATTTTTAAATTTAATTTCAAGCTGGTCATAAACATTGCCAAAACCTTTTATGCCAGAGTACTCACCAACAGTGATTTTTCTTCCTGTGTCAATAATTTCCGGCTCACCCCGGCCTAAATCCTCATAGTCATAAAGCTCATAATTCCGCCTATCCTTTAGGGCGCCGTCAGCGTGTATGCCTGACTCATGCGCAAAAGCGTTGGCTCCAACCCCCGGCTGATTTATGGGAATAGGGATACCAAAAGCATAAGAAGCGTATTTACTGATTTTCCATGCGGTCTTCAAGCTTACCTTTTCATCGAGTTTATACTTGCTCATACCACTGCCGTACTTAATCGCCAAAATTACGCTTAATAAATCAGCATTTCCTGCACGCTCCCCAACACCGTTAACGCAGGTATTTATATACGCATCCACACCACAATCAATGGCCGCTTTTGCTCCGCCGATAGATGAAGCAACAACAAGGCCAAGATCGTTATGGCAATGTATTTCTATGGGAATTTTCACCTTGCTAAGAATTTTTGATATTCGTTCGTAGATTGAAAATGGCGTATCATAGCCTAATGTATCACAGTATCTGAACCTGTCCGCCCCCGCATCCTTGGCCGCTTTAATAAATTCAATTAGATATTCAATTTTTGAACGCGACGCATCTTCCGCATTTACGCCCACAGCTTTTATGCCAAGCTTTTTTGCGAGCTTAATTGACTCAGCTGCGCTTTTTATTATTTCATCATAATTTAACTTTCCTTGAAATTTATGCTTAATCATCTGATCAGATGTCGAAATCGAAAGATTTACATATTTCAAATCAGTTACATTTCGTACAGCAAGCTCAACGTCCGCAGTAATTGCCCGTAACCACCCGGAAAGCCTGAGATGTTTAATCACCTTATTTTCAACAAGCTCTATGTTAGCATTTAAATAATTTATTTCATGATTTGTTGTAGGAAACCCAAATTCGCTTTGATACACACCCATCTCATCGAGATAGATATTTATCATTGTTTTCTGAAGTTTTGATAAACAGATACGCGAAGTTTGCACTCCGTCACGGTTGGTAACATCAATCAAATAAATCTTTGCCATAACAACCTCCGATATTAAAACTTATTTTTTCCGGAAAAATTCCTGCAAATCCGCTGGATTTACCTGAAATACTTTAAATATTCTGTTATTATTGACTAGAATAACGTTGCCTGAAGTAACATTGACGCTTTTAAGCATTTTTTCATTTTCTGTAATAAGATTAACTACTTCCTTTGAATTGGAAGCGACTTTTACTTTTTTATAATCCAGGCCTGCGGCCTCAAGCGATTCCACCCATGATTTTGTTTTGATATCGCCGAGCCTGACAAGAAGATAATTATTGAATTTATCAGGAAAAACTTTTTTTACAGCGTAGGCTATCTTTACTTCCTCTTGTGGGTAGCCTACTGAATCTGAAGCTTCCTCGAAAATAAACTGTACGTTAAGGCTTACTTTATTTTTTAATGAAAATTGGACTAGATCCTTTAACACCCCCAAGGCTTCCGGCTTATAGGGGTTTAAAAAGAAATCTATTCTACCCGGAATTTCTTTTCTATCTAAAAACAGAAACACACCAGACAATTCTTTCTTGGGAATTATTTTTCCATTCTTTTCTTCAAAAAGATCAGTAACATTTGCGAAGCTGGAATTTTTCTTTACTTCTTCAGGAAGCAAAAAGGCAGGAAGGCTGGCGATAGAATATTTTTTTATAAGCTCAACTGCTTCGCTAGTCCTATAATCAACAGCTTTAAAATTTATTCCCATAAATAAATCCTTAAGCATATCTTCAGAGAATTGCGTTGAGCAAAATTTACAATTTATATCGGTTATCACAACGGCTTCAAATTTTTGCGGTTCAAAATAAGCGCATACCGCTGACGAGGCTCCGGGATTTTGACATGCTAAAACAAGCCCTTTCTTTTTACCACAATCGCCATCCGTAAAGCAGGCAGGAATAGCTTTCATGACTTTCTGATTTTCGTTTACTGTCAAAGGAAGCGGCACGCGTTTAATGCTATAGCTTAATATCTTATTCAGTTTAACATCCAAGTCTATCACCCTTACGTCTTTAGCAAGATACGACGGTTTTACGATGATGGTATCGCCTATTTTTTCTTCGACAGACGAATAATTTAAAATATTACCGCTGGATAATATCAACTTTATGTCGATAAATTTCTTTGCAATATCATAATTTTCCTGCTCTCCCAGCGAAGAAAGCAGAATGATAAAATCGACCTTGCCTTTGAGTTCCGCTAAAACACTATTTAACGCTTTTTCGTAATTCTTCACTTTTAAGCCGGTGCTTTTATGGATGCTTTGAGGGGCAAGCCCGATTACGCCCACTTTAAAATTCTTAAATTGCTTCATGTAGTACGGGAGGGCTCCTCCAATGTCAACATTAGCGGAAACTGTTTTAAATTTTGTGAGATTGTTTTTAGCAAAATCAATTCCAAAATTAAATTCTGCTTCTCCAAGATTAACCGCGTCATATCCCATGTCTTGCATCGCAGAATAATAATAAACGCTTCGTTTTTCATCCATTGAAGGGTTTATGCTCGATTCATCTAATTGCCCGCCGGCAGTAAAATTCCCGGCATCTAAAATCAAAATATTTGGATTCTTTGCTTTTATGTCCGTTATAACTGTTGCTCTTCTGGCAACTCCGCCGCCGACTGAAGCTGGGCAATGCCCGCAAGGATATAAAGAAGCATAGGAATTACCGGTATAGACAACCGTTAGTTTGTGCGCATAAACCGTAGATGGTAAAACCAGAAAACATATAACCATAATCAGCTTTTTCATGTTTTTTCTCCCGGCTATTTACAATTTAATAAACCTTAACGATACAATATTTGGATTAGAAGAAATTTCTTTTATGACTTTTTCATCCAAGGGATTATCCAAATTTAATATAGTAAGCGCTATATCTTTTGGAATACGCCTGCCCAAGCTCATTCCAGCAATATTTATTTTATGGTTTCCAAGAACGGTACCAAGGAATCCTATCGTGCCAGGCTTATCTTTATTGTTAATCACCAACATATGTTCTGAAGGATAAACTTCAGTATAAACATCATCTAGTTTTACAAAACGCGCTTCTTTGTTTGCAAAAAGAGTCCCCTCCAGAACCTTTTCTTCTTTGTCGGTAATAACTTTCACACGTATGGAATTTACATATTCTTCTTCCTCGCGAGCTTTAATTTGCTCTATTTTTATTGCCCGTTCTTTAGCAACCTCTAAAGCATTAATATAATTTACTTCATTGCCAAGGGATTTAGAAAGAAAACCCTTCAAGAATGCCAGGGTTAAAACATCAATTTTATATCCGGATATTTCTCCAAGATAAGAAAGTTTTATTTCTTTTGTGCCACCGTCTGTAATCTGCGATAAAAATTTACCCATTTTTTCAGAAAGCTCAAGGTACGGTTGGATAATTTTGTAAGTTTCAGTATCAAGCTGTACATAATTAGCTGCGTTACGTATGGCTTTCCCTAAAAGCGCGTCTTTTATGCAGTGAGCGATCTCAATCGCGACATTAAGCTGGGCCTCATCAGTGGAAGCGCCTAAATGTGGGGTAAGCACAATATTATCAAGCTCTAAAAGCGGTGAACCCGTGGGCGGTTCATCGATAAAAACATCGATTGCCGCTCCGGCGATTTTTTTGTTTTTTAAAGCTTCATACAAAGCTTTTTCCTCAATAAGCTCTCCTCTGGCACAATTAATGATGAAACCTTTTGGCTTCATCATGGCCAGCTGCTCTTTTGAAATCATATTTTTTGTTTCTTCAGTTACGGGGGTGTGCAAAGTTATAAAATCAGAATTTTTCAACACTTCTTCAAGGGTCATCATTTTTATTCCAATTTTTTCCGCCACTTCTTTCGTAACAAACGGATCCATAGCGATAACTTCCATACCAAAACTAAGCGCGCGCTTAGCGATTTCTTTACCGATTCTGCCAAGGCCGATGACCCCTAAAACCTTAGAATTAAGCTCAACACCTTTAAATTTCGAACGCTCCCAACCTTTGTTTTTTACAGACATGTGCGCGAAAGGGATATTCCTTGCAACCGCAAGCATCATTGCAAAAGCATGCTCACAGGTAGATATGGTATTGCCTCCCGGAGAATTCATTACAATTATGCCTTTTTTGGTCGCAGCTTCTATATCAACATTATCGAGCCCCACGCCAGCTCTTCCTATAGCTTTAAGGTTGGTTCCATGTTCAATTATGTCTTTTGTAAATTTCGTGTCACTGCGCACTATGGCTGCGTGATATTCGCCAATAATTTTTTTAAGCTCTTCCGGAGACGTTTTATATTTGCAATCAACGCTAAACCCCGCGTCTTTAAGAATCTTAATACCTTCTTCTGATAATTTATCGCAAACAATAACCTTAAACATAGAAAACCTCCTGCAGCTTTGCAACTGAAGCACCTATCTTGAAATTAGTATATCCAACATCTCTTAAAACTTTTTCAAGTATTGAGAAGCACATAAGAAGATCCTGTTCATTTATCCAGCCCATATGCGCAATCCTGATAATTTTTTGTTCAAGTTCACCCTGGCCGGCAGCAATACTGATACCATATTCTTTGCGCATTTTTTTAACTATGTCTTTCGAATTCATGCCGCTTGGTGTAACTATTGCCGTAACCGACGAAGAAGGGCTTTTTGAAAAAACTTCTAAACCTAACGCCTTGGCTGCGGCCTGAGCAGCCTCAGACATTTTTTTATACCGCGCCCACATATTCTCAATACCATCTTTTTTTATCAAATCTAAACTTTCTTTTAAGCCCACGATTAAAGATACTGCGGGCGTAAAAGGCGTATCATTTTTTTCATACGCCTTCAGAGCCTTGTTTACGCTGAAATAATATTTCGGTAGGTTAGAATCTTTCAGGAAGCTTTTCGCTTTTTCGCTTACACTCATGAAAGAAAGCCCCGGCGGGAGCATAAAACCTTTCTGTGAGCCGGTTACAACGATATCTACGCCCCATTCGTCCGTAAGTAACGGCTCCTGCCCAAGGCCACTTATTGCATCCACAATCAACAAAACATTTCTCTCTTTAGTTACCGCGCCAATGCCCTTCACATCAAAAACTGTTGCCGTTGAAGTTTCGCATAAAGTTGTGAATACGCCTTTTATATCTTTATGCGTATCAAGCATTTTCTTGACATCATCGGCTTTGGGTGAATTTCCCCACTCTACCTTCATTTCTATAACTTCAAGGCCGAAACTTTTTCCAAGTTCAAGCCAGCGCTCACTAAATTTACCTCCGTTAGCGACAAGAATCTTATCGCTTTTCGAGAAAAAATTAGTTATTGCCGCCTCCATGGCACCAGTGCCTGAAGAAGCGAAAGTTAAAACCGGATTCTTTGTGCAAAAAACATATTTAAGGCCTTCGTTAGTCTCTTTTAATATTTCAATGAATTCATCGGTTCTGTGGTGCATTATCTCTTTAGCTAATGCTTCTCTTATAGAAGAAGGAACCGGCGAAGGGCCTGGAGTCATTAGATATCTGCGTTTCATGAAAATCTCCTTTTTCAATGAGCACATTGTTTTTTTTAAATGAATAGCACGCAGAAAAAACAATAGTGCGAATTGAACCCAGCACTAATTCTTTTAAACAAGTGCCTCGTTAGTAAATTAATAAAAATGTTTATCTGCTTTATCTTTATATTTCCAGCACAATTATAAAAAATTAGTGCTGGGTAAATGCGTCTACACTCCCTACGGGGCTGCCTCATTTATTTTGTCTGCTTAGTCGGCAAAATCACCTCATCAACAATACCATAGTCTTTTGCTTCGGTAGCGCTCATAAAATAATCCCTGTCCGTATCTTCTCTAACCTTTTCG
>JBAYMZ010000043.1:0-8531 GCA_041663385.1 Candidatus Omnitrophota bacterium | reverse complement strand
TTGCGACAATAAAGCTTTTAGCAAGTTTGCAAAAAAAAATGTAGGTATTCCAGAACAAATTGAATTTTCCATACGTTATTACACTCAAAAAATGGGTATAAAAAAGTTTATACTCTATTTTCAATCATTCACTAATACATATGCGGACATCAAAACCCTAAAGGCCAAGTATGATATTGCAAGAAAATTTCCTCAAATTGCAGGAATCTCCATATCTACACGCCCGGATTGTATAGATGAAGAAAAAATAAAACTTATCGCTTCTTATCAAAAAGACTATTTGGTATGGATAGAGTATGGTCTTCAGTCTACTGATAACGATGTGCTCATGGCATTCAATCGAAAGCATACGTATGAAGATTTTCTGTCGGCGTTAGAGCTAACTCGCAGGTACAAGATTAATACAGGTATTCATTTGATAATAGGTTTAGCTTTTGCGTTAAATAAGACAGTAGATGACGTGCAAAAAGTGGCTTCTCTGGATATTCAAGGTATCAAATTTCATCTTTTGCATGTTTTAAAAGACACCGCCTTGGATAAACTATACACTGAAAATAAAGTGCGCCTGTTAACAGAAGATGAATACATAAAAGCTGTATGTGATTTTTTAGAAAGAATACCTGAAAACATAGTGATATTGAGGCTAATTTCGAATGCAAATCCCAATTATTTTATTGCTCCATTGTGGATGAATAAAAAAAGTGAGGTAATTGCAAAAATTAAAGAAGAATTTAGAAAGAGGGGGACGCATCAGGGGTGTGCTTGTGAGAAGAATGAAAAAATTTCAGAATAAATATTTTATTGTAGTCATACGCTTCTTGCCCCACTTGTTCCCTTCGGTTGTTCGGGGGTGGCGAAGCCCTAAAACGCTCTCAAAAAAAATATCGTAAAGATTTTTTTGAGCATATAGGTGTTTCAGAGTAATTTGTATTAGCGCTTTTTCTGGGCGCTTTGCCCTTGAAAAAGCGATGTGCTTATTAAAAATCCTTGATTGCACGCACGTTAGTTATATAATTGTTTTATGAATCATATGCTTAGGCTAAAAATAGTTTTATTTGCCGGATGTTTTTCGATCGCAATACACATTATTTTTCTATTTGGTTTTAAACCGTATGTTAATGCGAAATTGACTCCTTATTTTTTTATATGGCCGGATATTCTTGATAAGAATTATGCCCCCGCAAAGAAAACTATTAATATTGATAGTATAAGGAAAAATGCAATTTTTATGCAAGGGATGGATTTTAATAAAAGTTTTTTCTTTTCTTCGCTGGAAAAACCCGAAGTTGCATTAAAACACCGTCACACTGAGAAGGTTTCTCATTTTCTGGATAATTTTCAAAACGAATCGTACAAGCGTGAAGCTCCAGGCCCGTTATATCTTTGGAAAAAGTCAGAGAATCTGCCAATACAAGAAAAAGTTTCCTATAAAGCTTTAGTGTCTCCATATGGCAAGGTAATTTTTTCTTTTCCGGAAAAATTAACCATTAATTCTTCGGACGATATCTCATCGCAAGAATATATGCGGCAGGCATCCATATTCTTTAGAGATAAATTTTTCTGGACAAAGCTTGAAGCAGTGGTAAGATAAAATGAAAATTGAATTATCGTTCTTTATTAGCGTAATATTTTGTATAACTATTGTCACAATCTTCTTCGTAGAGATTTTTAAAGAACGCAGAAAAACAATAGTTAAAAAGAATATTCATTTAAGGCGTGAAAAATGCGAAGTATGCGCGTCGCTATATTTTGTTTCCCCTTTGTTGAAGTATTGGCGTTGTCCATTTTGCGGTAGTTTAAATAAATAGCAAAAAAAAGAGTTTATCGGTATTATGATGATTACAGAAATAGGCATTGCTGCCGGAGAAATTTGGCACTTTCTTGATAAGCATGGCGAGGTTACTCTTTCTGACCTTCTTTTGGGGATTGAGAAGCCAAAAGAAGTGATCCTCATGAGTTTAGGCTGGCTTGCGAGAGAAGGGCATGTTCTTGTGCATTTTGAAAACGGGGAATATGGGATAAATTTACGGAAAGGCTAAATTCCACGCGAGGTAATTTATGAAAAAAGGTCTTGTGCTGGTTGTGGTTGTTGGAATAATGATAGTTCTGGCTATCCTTTCTATTTCCGCTTTGAGCTTTATGACTACTGAATCGCGTGTCGCCGAACATAAGATAAGAAGAACGCAGGCTTATTTTGCTTCTCAAGCCGGTATTGTTGATGGCTTAGAACAATTAAGAAGAGGTGCCGCCAACGGAGGGATAGCAGCTCCGACAGCAGGGAATGCAACAGCTTATTGCTTACCAAACACAGTTAATGGGTATACGCCTCTGGTGGTGATTGTTTCGCAAGGTACAAATTTTGTTGTAAATAGCGGTGATTATCCTTCTTGTAGCAGTGGAGGCAATTACAATTGTACCGCGACTTCTCCAGCCCCATATTGCGTATTTGCTACTGTTGACGATTACTCAAGGTGATTTTTTCTTCTATTGTACTCTCTTTTTAGACTTGCCTTGACAGAAAAACTTTTCTCTGTCAAAATATCTATCCAACAATTAATCTCTATCAATTTCTTAATTTCTATAAATTTCCATTGATATTGAAATTTATAGAAAATTACTTTGCGAATTTTATAGAAATTAATCGTGCACGATGGGCCTGTAGCTCAGTTGGGAGAGCGCTTCGTTCGCAACGAAGAGGTCAGGAGTTCAACTCTCCTCAGGTCCATGTTTTTAATAGTGCTTAGCTGGTAGTTCTTGCAAAGTTTTTGTTGGTATGGTAACAAATGTTGGATGCAGTGGAAAAAGAAAGTTTGCCTTCGGTAAACACTATATATGACTTTTCTTGTATCCTTTTATGAAACACAAATAAGCTGATAACTATATAATGGAAAGAAAAGTTATTTTTGCATTACTGGCATTACTGTTAGTTTTAAACCCAAGCATTAATGCGCAAGATGAAAAAAAATGTGAATTTTGTGGTTCGTTTTATCCATCTGACCCTAAAGAATTAACTAATTTCATTGATAAGGCTCTTGAAGAAGCTGATATCGAAAGTAAGGGCGCAAATGTTGTAGGTATTTTAGTTCCTCATGCCGGCTATAATTACTCAGGAAAGATTGCCGCGCATGCGTATAAAATGCTTGCTGAAAAACAGTTCGATACGGTTGTTATTATTGCTTCCGGCCATAGGCATTATCCGCAACAGATAACAATTTATCCCGAAGGGTATTTTGAGACCCCTCTGGGCAAACTGCAAGTTGACAGCGGTTTGGCGCAACAGCTTGAATCTTTAGAGCATGTACTTTTAGATAAGAGTTATTTCACAAAAGAACATTCTATTGAAGTTGAATTGCCCTTTATCCAGAAAACCTTAAAAGATGTAAAAATACTTCCAATTTTGCTGGGAAAAGTTGATTTTGAACAGTTATCCGGTTTGGCCCAAAAGCTTAATGAAATTTCCCGAAGAAAACGGATTTTAGTTCTGGCGTCATCAGATCTTTCTCATTTTCATGCATATGATGATGCAGTTAGCTTGGACAATGAAACAATAGGCTTAATAAAAGAAAAAAATACGGACCATCTTTGGATATCAAATGAATACAATGAGCAAAGAGCTTGTGGAACGTATCCGATCATTACTTTACTTTTATATTCGAAGCTTAAAAACGCAGAAATAAAGATATTGAAAAGCGCTAATTCCGGTGATGTTACCGGTGATAAAGATAAGGTTGTTGGTTATGTAAGCGCAATAGCCTATACGCCGGTAATCGAAGTAAATGATAAAGAGAAAACTAGAGTAGTAGTACCAAAGGGGGAAGTTATGCAGAATTTTACGTTGAATAAAACTGAAAAAAAAGAATTGCTAAATATCGCCCGTAGCACTATAGAAAGTTACCTGCGAAGCAATAAGGTTCCTGAATTTAAAGTTGACTCTAAAATGCTTGATGAAAAACGCGGCGCGTTTGTAACTCTGAAAAAAAATGGCGAATTGCGTGGTTGTATCGGCCGGATAATCGCGGATATGCCATTGTATGAAGTCGTAGCAAATGTTGCTGTTGATTCCGCGGTAAATGACCCACGTTTTGAACCATTACGATATCAGGAGCTTAAAGACGTGGAAATAGAAATTTCCGTTTTGACGCCTTTTGAGAAGATAAAAAATCTGGATGAAATAGATGTTGGCAAACATGGCCTCATTATTAAACAGGGCTTTTCTTCCGGGCTGCTTCTTCCGCAGGTGCCACTTGAATACGGTTGGGATAAGGAAACGTTTTTGAAACACTTATGCCTTAAGGCCGGACTACCGCAAGAAGCATATCAAGATGAAGACGCGGCAATTTATAAATTCAGCGCCATAGTTTTTAACGAAAAAGACATTGATAAATAATATGTCAAAAGTAAGAATATATATTCCTGAGGAAGAAACCGGGGTCAACCTTAAAATAGAGGACCGTAAAGTGCTGCATAAGATAAAAGATGTGTTAGCTCTTAAAACGTCAGAAAAAATTTACACTTTTGATGGCCATGGTAAAGAATATGTTTATGAGATTGAAAGTATTAATCGGCACTGTATTTCTCTTACAAATCGGCAGTTAAATCGCGAATCAAAAGAAACAAAGAATAAAATAGTTTTGGCGATTCCTTTACTCAAAGAACAGAAAATTGAATACATTTTGGAAAAAGCTACAGAGATGGGGGCTGCAGAGTTTCAGCCATATGTTTGCGAAAGAAGTATTAGGGAAAAACCATCACAAGGAAAGACGCAACGATGGGCACGAATAATTGAGGAAGCGACAAGGCAGTCCGACCGGATATGGATCCCTAAAATCAATGAACTCGCGAATTTCGATGAATTGATAAAAAAAGACTTTGAAGTTAAGTTGTGCGCGTCTATAGGCGGAGAATATATTCAAAGCGCCCTGATTCCTGATGCAGAAAAGATATTTCTTATGGTTGGGCCTGAAGGTGATTTTTCGCCTCAGGAATTAGTTAGAATGAAAACTTATGGTTTTACCTTTATGAAATTAGCGGAAAATATTCTGCGTGTTGAAACCGCAAGTATTTTTATGGTTGGCATGGTGAACTATCTGTTGAGTTAAAATTTTGCAAACACTAATAAAAAAACTGGATATATGCGAGTAAAATTTTATACTTTGGGATGTAAAGTTAATCAATATGAAACAGAAGCCTTAAAGGAAGCGCTTGCTATGCGTGGGTTTCTGCCTACTGATGGTGACGCAGATTTGCATATAATAAATACTTGTTCGGTTACGGCACGGGCTGATTCTGATTCAAGAAAACTTTTGATTAAAACACGAAAGATGTATCCTGACGCAAAAATAGCAGTTTGCGGATGTTGGGCAAATTTTAATAAGGAAGAGATCGTTAAGCTGGGTGCTGACTATGTGGTTAAACAGGATAAAAAGCCTTTTTTGGCAGATATACTTAAAGGCGAAACCAAAAAGAATAACGATGTTTGGTCGTTAATCGTTACTAAATTTACCAATCAGCGCGCATTTTTAAAGGTTCAAGATGGCTGTGATAATTTTTGTTCTTTTTGTAAGGTTCCATTTTTGCGCGGCCGGTCACAGAGCCGGAAAAAAGAAGATATAATTGCCGAGATGTGCAGGCTTAGCAAAAAGCATAAAGAAATTGTTCTTTGCGGTATAAATTTGGGGCTTTACGGAAAAGATTTCAAACCAACAAGCAGCCTGCGGGAACTCGTTGCTGAAATTCTTAATATAGAGGCCCTTTCCCGTTTACGCTTAAGTTCTCTTGAGCCCTACTTAATAGACGATGATTTGCTCGCTTTGTTTAATCATCCAAAAATGTGCCCATATTTACATTTACCGTTTCAAAGCGGAGATGATACTATTTTGAAAGCAATGAATAAAAAAGAAACCGTTAAGATATACAGAAATATCGCTGCTAAGCTAAAAACTATAAACCCTGATATTGCTATAAGTTGCGATCTTATTGTTGGGTTTCCCGGTGAAACGCAAAAAAACTTTGAAAATACACTGGAATTAATCAACGAGATAAAACCGATGCGGATGCATATATTTACTTTTTCTCCGCGTGAAAAAACAAAGTTCTTTGGAAAAAAAGTAGACATTAAAACTGCGAAATCCAGGTATTTAATTTTAAAGAAAGTGGCTGAAAAGTTTTCGCTTGAATACCTGAATAAATTTTTGGGAAAAATTCTTAATGTTATAGCGGAAGAAAAGAATGCCGATATTGTAACTGGCTATAGCGAAAATTACATCAAAGTAAATTTTCAAGAAAACAATAGTGGCCGTAAGCCTGGCGTTTCCTCTGGGGTATTGGGAAAGATTGTGCGGGTTCGTATAGAAAGAATAGAAAACCAGGGATTGTTTGGCATTTTAGTGCGATAAGATAAATACCATGAATCTAAATATTTTTATAAGCAAAAGCGGTTATTGCTCGAGGCGAAATGCGGATACTTTGATTAAAACGAAAAAAGTAACCGTTAGCGGCAAGATAATTGATAAACCGTATTACGATGTGAAGCAAAATGAAGAAGTGCACATCGAAGGAAAAAATATCACACAAAAAAGGCAAGTTTACTTTATTTTTAATAAACCAAAGGGCGTTATTGCAACTTGTCGTGATATTTTTGCCGATAAAAAAGTAACAGATTTTTTTCCTAAAGAACTTAGTGGGATTTTTCCTGTTGGCAGGCTTGATAAGAATACAACCGGGCTTATTATTCTTACTAATGATGGCGATCTGTGCCATCGCGCGACTCATCCAAGTTTCGAAGTTGAAAAGGAATATGAAGCTATCTTAAACGGGGTCTTGAGTTTTTCTGATATCGCTAAAGCAAAAAAAGGAATAACTGACGAAGGGGAACTGCTTAAGGTTAAAAAAGTAAATATTACGAAAGTATACAATAACCGGACGTATTGCAGTGTGGTTATTTCAGAAGGAAAAAAACGCCACCTGCGGAGAATTTTTTCTTCTTTGAACTATTTTATGGTCTCATTGAAACGGGTAAGAATCGGAAACCTTAAATTAGGCAATCTCGATAACGGGCAATACAAGTCTTTACCCCAAAAAGAGATTTACCATTTACTTTTTGATGACCAACGATTAAAATAGCTCTTAAGGTGAATATGAAAATTGTTTTTTTAGATCGAGATGGAGTCATAAATAAATACCCTGGAGACCGGCGTTACGTAACCGGCCCGAAAGAATTTAAATTTATCGCCGGCAGTATTCAGGCGATAAAAAAACTAAAAGAGAAGGGTTTTACGCTTTTTGTGATTTCAAATCAGGCCGGTGTTGAAAAGGGGATTTATTCTCAAAAAACCCTAAATGACATTGATAACAAAATGATTCGCGAATTAAAAAAACATAAAACAAGCCTAGATGGTATTTATTATTGCACCCATAGAGAAGAAACTAACTGTACATGCCGCAAACCAAAAACCGGGCTTATGCAAAAAGCTCTCAAAGATTTAAATAAAATACCAACGGTAGCACTTTTTATCGGTGATTCCTTTAAAGATATGCAGGCAGCAAGAGAGTTTGGCGCAAAACCGGTTCTGGTTCTTTCCGGTAAAGAAAAGATTTCAAACCGGAGCAAGTGGGATTTTGAACCGGATTACATTTTTGATAATCTCCTGATAGCTGCGTATTATATATGTTCGCATTATGGATAAAATCCTGCTTGTTCACGCAAGTTTTGGAGAAGGGCATAAAAGAGCCGCTAGTGCTCTTAAGGGCTTTCTTAACGCCCCATGCGTAGACCTTCTTGATTTCTCTTATCCGTTTATTAAAAAAATTTACCTTTTACTGTATTCGCTAACCACCGAACATATCCATTGGCTCTGGAATTTTGTGTTTGTTTCAACCCAAAATAAGCACATGCATTGCCTTGCTGAGCGCATTCAGGAATTTATTTTCTTTCATTTTTTTGAGTATTTACGTAAAACTAAACCCCAAGTCATAATTTCAACACATTTTTTTCCTTTAAGTTTTGTGGATAAAATTAAAAAAGAATTTGACACTAAGCTTATTGTGATAGTTACAGATTTAAGGGCTCATCCTTTTTGGGCGCACAAGGCAGTAGACGCTTATTTTGTTCCGACAGAAGAAACGAAAAACGATTTAATAAAATTTGGCATTCCGGAAGAAAAAATTCAAAGTGGATATGTCGCCTTAAGAGATGGATTTCTTACCCCAGCCAATGAAGTGGAGATAAGAAAGAAATTTTCATTTGACGACCGGCCGGTTATTCTCTTTATGTCTTCACTAAGAGGGAATTTTCCGTTTTTTAATGAACTCGTAAACACGTTAAAAGATAAATTCAATATATTTGTTATTTACGGTAAAAATCTGGAACTCAAAGCATATCTTGAAACTTTAAAAATCGATAACCTTAAATTTTTGCCGTCATGCGAGGATATATGGGAACTTTTCCAAATTAGTTCAGTATTAGTTACAAAACCTGGCGGCCTCACAACTTTCGAAGGTGTATATAAGAAAAAAGTATTTATTTTTTTACG
>JBAYMZ010000042.1:0-8606 GCA_041663385.1 Candidatus Omnitrophota bacterium | reverse complement strand
TGGATTGGTAATGGTTAATGTTTTACTAATCGCCAAACAGCCCGATTTAGGAACTGCCTTAATCCTGATTTTTATTTTTTTTCTGATGGGGCTTGTTTCAGCCAATAAAAAACGGTATTTTATCGCAATAATAATATCCGCGCTAATACTCTCTCCTTTTGCCTGGAATCATCTTAAAGATTATCAGAAAAAAAGGCTTGTTGTTTTCTTAAATCCTAACGCGGAACCTTTGGGAGCAGGCTACACAATAATACAATCAAAAATAGCCATAGGTTCGGGGCAATTTTTTGGTAAAGGTTTTCTCGCGGGGACACAGAATCAATTTAATTTTCTTCCCGAAAGGCACACGGATTTTATTTTTACGGTTATCGCGGAAGAATGGGGGTTCCTTGGTTGTCTTTTTTTATTTCTGATATATATAACAATTATAAGCAGGATTATCTGGATAGCCGGCTTTCAAAAAGATAACTTTGCTAAATTCGTAGTTTTGGGCACGGCATATCTATTCTTTTTGCATGTTTTTATAAACATCGGAATGACACTGGGAATTTTGCCGGTTGTCGGTGTCCCACTTCTTTTTGTGAGCTACGGCGGCACTCATCTTTTAGTAAGTTTTATACTTCTAGGTGTAATTTTTAACATATGCCGACAATGATTTTGTAAAATAAAAATATTATTAAAACCGCAAAGAAGACGCAAAGTCGTAAAAAAATCTTTGCGATTTTGCGGCTTTTTACGCTTTTGCGATGTAAAAGTGTTTTTTAGGTAACATATAAATATGATCGACTTTAAATTATTCCAACACCCTCAAAGATATATCGCTAACGAATGGAATGTCGTTAAAAAACCTCACGATAAACACATACCAATTTGCCTTTGTTACCCTGATTTATATGAAATAGGAATGTGCAACTTAGGCCTCAGAATAATTTATTCTATTTTAAATGAATTTAATGACGTCGTTTGCGAAAGGGCTTTTTTGCCGGGGGAAGATCTTTGCGGCTTTTTAGCTCAAAACAACCAAAAACTATTCTCACTTGAAACGAAACTCAGCCTCGATAAATTTGAAGTATTAGGTTTTAATTTTAATTATGAATTAAATTTTATTAATTTTCTCTACATGCTTCACTTATCAGGGATACCGCTCGCCTGCCGCGAAAGAAAGGACTTGATTGTCCTTGGGGGAGGAATAGCCAACCCTGAACCGCTTGCGGAATTTGTCGATGTGTTTTATCTTGGGGAATTCGAAGCCGGCGCCGAGGCCTTTATTGGGGTTTTACGCAAATATAAGGACAAAAAGGAGAGGCTTGAAGCGTTATCTGGAATAGACGGTTTTTATGTTCCAAGCTGTTACAGCGTAGAGCTTAAAAATGGTAAATATGGTTTTACTAAAATTTATAATTACGCGAATTTTCCCATTAAAAAAACTCACGTAAAAGATCTTAACGAAAGCCCTTACCCTTTAAAATGGCTTACTCCGCACACGCAAATAGTTCATGACCGGGTACCGATTGAAATCGCAAGGGGCTGTCCCAATCAATGCACATTTTGCCAGGCAAGGGCCACTTACTATCCTTATCGTGAAAAAAAGGTTTCAAGGATTTGTCAGATCATAGAAGAAATCTATAAAAACAGCGGGTATGAGAATTTTTCACTGCTTTCTTTGTCATCGTCTGACCACTCTCAAATCGAAGAACTTATTGACGCTCTGATGGCCGGATTCAAGCAAAAAAGAATAGGCCTGGCTTTACCATCTTTAAGGGTGGATGATCTTATGGGCAGGCTGTATCCAAAACTACATTTATTAAGAAAAACATCCTTGACGGTTGCGGTTGAAACCGCCAATGATCATCTTCGCGGCCAACTTGGCAAAAAAATCGATATAAATAAACTGTTTGAGGCGGCAAAAATTATTCACTCCCTTAATCTCAAACATATAAAACTTTATTTTATGATCGGGTTTGAAGAGGAGACGGAAGATGATTTAACCGCAATTGGGCGGTTTCTCGAAAAACTCAACAGGGAAACCCGCATGGCCTTAAATGTCAGCATTAATGTTTTTGTGCCGAAACCGTTTTCTCTCTGGGAGGGCGCTGGTATGAATGAGGAGGCTACTTTGTTAAACAAAATCAGTATCGTCAAAAACAGCTTACCCAGGAGGCGTAGTATTAATATTACTACAGCGCATGTACAAAGAAGTATTTTAGAAGCAATAATCTCCCGGGCCGACAAAGGGTTTTCTTCGGTTATTTTGGAAGTTTTCAAGGCCTCTCTTAACAGACGGGATTTAGCCTCAAATTGGCAGTTATGGCTTGAGGTAATGCGTAAGAATAATATAGACCACAGAATGTACCTGAAACCTGTAACCGAAAATTTTCCCTGGTCGTTTATCAATACCGGTAATTCTTCGTGCAATTTAAACCACTCATGAATGATCAAAAATATGCGTTAAAAACAGTGATAAAAAAAAGCGGGGAAATGGCCTTTTTTTCACAGCTTGATTTAGGCCTGGTCCTTGAGCGCGCGTTGCGCCGCACTCAATTGCCGCTCTATTTTACTCAAGGGTTTCGACCTCACGCAAAAATTAGCTTTTCTCAAGCACTCAAGCTTGGTGTTGAAGGGGAAGAAGAAGCAACGTTCTATTTTACTGAAAAAATAAAACCCCAGGAATTACAAGAAAACCTTGCGCCTCAATTACCATCTGGTTTAGCAATCCTTCAAATTAAGGAGCTATGAAGCATTTTGATGTATAGTCTTCAGTTTATTTTAGTCTGTTTGTTGAAGAACAAATGCTTAATGTGGCCCGGCTTGTCACAGATGGGGTTCTTACAACATTAGAGCTGAAACTGCTTTTAGCTTTTATTTTCGACAAAAAATGGTGGTGTTATGCTAATTATAACGTGGTTTTCTTCTTGTTCATAAAAATCGTTTACTGAGCCGATAATAGAGAACACAGCAAACGATAAATAATCTAAAAACGAAGAACGGTTAATCCAGGCGGATTACGGCGTAAAGCTTAAATGTTAATACCTAACCTTAAAAGCTAAAGATTTTAAGGTTAGGTATTCGTGCCCATATAGACTTTTAAGTAGCGCTATCAAAAGCGATAGACTGCTAACACTGGTGGATAACAAAATTAGTACGCTACGGGTTTAAATAAAAATTATATTTAATCTATCGCACAAGCAGGTGAGTTTTTGTGCGTTTTGCCCCAAAAAACTTTTTTGTAAATTCCGCAGCAAGCTTATAATCGTATGGCTTGCAAGAAAAAATATTAATGTAACATTTGCGCCAATATTCAGAAAAATGTCCAGTAATAGAGCTTGTCTCTATAAATTGCAGCATTGAATAACCTTTTGTGTGCGGTTTTTCTAAACCAAAATAGGGGAGATGAACCTTTCCGTATTTCTTCATATCTATAAGCTTGCAAAGCTTATTTACGTATTCCGTAAGCTTTTTCTTTGAACTCATAACTTCTATATCACATTCAGAAAGATCAAGAACCAATTCAAAACCAAACACTGTTTTTTTCATTTCTTTATATTTCCTCCTTTTAGAACAATCCAATAAATTAATTCTCGGCTCAATGTTCATTTTTTTAAGCTTTAAGTTTTCGAATTCCGGCCCCGATAATATATCATTTACTTTTGCAAGAAGAGTATCGTTGGCAGAGGACAATGGCTCTTGCGCAAGGCGAGCCCTTGCAGAGCTTGTATGATCGTCACTTGTAGAAGATTTTTGTGTTGCCATTTCCTTTTGTTACTCTTTTTCTATTAATAACCATAAAAATCATTTCCTAAAAAATTCTAATTAGTTTTTTATAACACATTTTTTAATCTTTTGCAAGATTTTTTTTTAATGAACACATCATTTTTCCTTCGCGCTTACGCGCTCGGAAAAATGATAGTGTGAGTTAACCCTGCCTCGCAGGGTTAACGAAACTCTCGCTCAGGCGCGTAAGCGTGAAAGGAAAATGTTGGCGCGAATTATTTTTTGGGCTTCGACTTATTCTCTGAATATTTTTTCTTGATACCCTTTATCTCAGTAGGCAAGCCCATGGTATCTAATAATGAAAGGAAAGGGTCTGGGTCAAGCTCTTCCACGTTAACCATGGTTCCTACATCCCAGGCGCCGTTAGCGATAAGTATCGCGGCCGCGACAGGCGGAACACCCGCTGTGTATGAAATAGCTTGCGATTCTACCTCTTTATAGCAAACAGCGTGATCGCAGACATTATAAATAAAAATTTCCCGTTTTTTTCCGTCTTTTATTCCTTTAATTAGATTTCCTATGCATGTTTTACCGGTATAATTTTTTGCAAGCGATGAAGGATCAGGCAGTATGGCTTTTAAAACTTTCAACGGAACAACTTCAATGCCTTCCGCTGTTTTAACCGGCTTCTCAGAGGTCAATCCAAGATTGGTAAGGACACTGAAAACATTTATGTAGTGATCACCAAATCCCATCCAAAAACGTATACTGTTAGCTTCGAAATTTTTCGATAAAGAGTGTATTTCGTCATGGCCATTAAGATATACAGTTTGTTTCCCCACAACCGGAAAATTATAAGTCCTTTTTATTGAATGGACCTTTTCCATCACCCATTTTTTGTCTATCCATGTCCAAACTTTTTTAAACTCACGGAAATTTATTTCAGGATCAAAGTTGGTCGCAAAATATTTTCCATGGCTTCCGGCGTTAACATCCAGAATATCAATAGTGTCGATTTTATCAAAATGATGTTTTAAAGCGTAAGCGCAATACGCATTCACAACCCCCGGGTCAAAACCTGCCCCTAGAATAGCGGTAACGCCTTTTTCTTTACAGCGATCCTTGCGTTTCCATTCGTAATTTGCGTACCAGGGCGGGTCTTCACAAACTTTATTCGGCTCTTCATGTATAGCGGTATCCATGTAGGCAACACCTGCCTGTATACAGGCTTCAAGAACTGACATGTTAACGTAGGCCTGAGCAAGGTTAATTACGATCTGCGAATTAGTTTCTTTAATAAGTTTTACCGTTTCGGCAACATCTAGGGCGTTTACCTGGCGCGAATATAACTTTTTTGATTTATCTTTTATATGATTTTTCTTTTTTACGCTTTCAATAATCGCGTCGCATTTTTTTTGCGTGCGGGAAGCAATGCAAATATCGCCAAGGATATCATTGTTTTGCGCGCATTTATGCAAAGCAACATGCGCAACTCCGCCGGCGCCAATGATTAGCACATTTTTTTTCATTATTATTTTTTCCTCCGTAGCATTTTAAGTATTATTTTACGATAAACTATTCGCAAAGTCTATATATTCAAAACGGCGCACCACACGAAGAGCGCCATTTAATCTCTTTACGGCAATTGACGGCATCTTAAGACCGTTAAACCAATTTTTTTTAACCATAGTGTATCCAGCTGCGTCCTGAAACCGGATTATGCTTCCCACTCTAAGGGGCGATTTAAATTTAAATGTACCGAAGACATCACCGGCCAAACAAGACCTGCCGGCAATCATATATTTAAATTTTTCGGAATTTTGAGCTTTCATTTTCGCGCTGAGCCGATAAATCAATAAATCCAGCATATGCGCTTCAGTAGAGGAATCAACTATCGCAATATCTATATCATTATGTACAATATCTAATACTTTGGTTACGAGTTCAGCAGACTGCGTTATAGCGGATTCTCCCGGTTCAAGGTAAACCTGCAAACCAAATTGCGCTGAAAAATCACGCAATTTCCGGCAAAATTTTTCAACCGGATAGCCGGCCTTCGTGAAGTAAATACCACCGCCAAAGCTTACCCATTTAAGTTTTTTTAGTAAATCGCCGTACTCAAAGCTTATCCGATCAATGTTTCGCGAGAAATTTTTAAAATTATCATTCTCACAATTAAAATGAAACATTGCTCCGCTGATAATATTTGCGATACCAAAAATAGATTTTTTATCAACCACTCCAAGCCTTGAATATTTTCGCGCGGGGTCAGCAAGGTCAAAATGAGAATAGCTGATTTGAGGATTTATTCTTATGCCAATTTTAAGCCCCTTAACGTCTTTACAAAACATCTTTAGCTGCGAAACGGAATTGAAAATTATTTTATCAGCATATTGTTTAATTTTAGCAATTTCATCTTTTGAAAACGCGACGCTGTAAGCATGGGTCTCTTTGCCGAATTTTTCTTTTCCTAGACGCACTTCATATAATGAACTGCTTGTTGTGCCATCCATATATTTTTTCATCAACGGGAAAACCGACCAAGTGGAAAAACATTTTAATGCCAGAACAATTTTTGCTCCAGAATTTTTACGGACATGATTTATTATTTTTAAATTTCTTAATAAATTTTTTTCGTGGATAAGATAGTAAGGCGTTGTAAGCTTCATATAATTTAATGTAACAACATTTGGTTGCTCTTGCAAGATTTTTTTACTGATTTTTAAAAATATTCTTTACACCGCAAAATCGCAAAAATCTGCAAAGACGCAAAACGTAAAAAGAAAAAAAATAGATTTTCTTTTTTTTGCGTTTTTGCGCCTTCTTTGCGGCTTTGCGGTGTTTCTGCGTAAAAAGCTTGTGATATATTTCTGTTTTTGTTACAATCTATTAGTCCAAATGCCCACGTAGCTCAGTTGGTAGAGCAGCGCTTTCGTAAAGCGCAGGTCGGAGGTTCGATCCCTCTCGTGGGCTTGTGAACACGTGATTTTTTCAAGCCTCAAGTGGCGCAGAAAAAATCACAGTGTGAACTACCCCGTACTCAGCCACATTAAAAAATCTTTTATGTAGGCTGAGTACGGGGTAGATTTAAGAAATCATCATGGAAACAAACTATTTCAAAGTCCTAAGAAACCGTAATTTCTTTCTCATCTGGATAAGCCAGATTGTCTCTCAATTTGGAGACCGCCTTACCCAAATGGCACTTATCGGACTAGTATATGAAGTTGCCCCTGGTTCGTCGCTTGGTTTGGCAAAAATATTTAGCCTTGCGATAATACCAGTGTTTCTTGTTTCGCCCATCTCCGGAGTTTATGTAGACAGATGGGACAAGCGAAAAACAATGTACATATGCGATTTATTGCGTGGTGTATTTACAATTCTTGTTCCATTTGCCGCCATACAGTTTCGCTCCATGCCTTTAGCCTATGTGCTGATATTCTTGTCTTTTTGCATAGGTAGATTTTTTATTCCGGCGAAAATGGCCATAATACCTTCTTTAGTAGATAAAAAAAGTTTTTTCATGGCAAATTCATTAATCTCTACCACAGCAACCATAGCCGCGGTTTTAGGCTTTGGTTTTGGCGGCATGATGGTGCAAAAATGGGGGGTAGAACGCGCTTTTTTTATTGACGCTTTAACCTTCTTACTTTCCGCCCTTGCCATAAGTTTAATGCGGCTTAAGGAAGGTGCTAATTTTAACCCTAAAGACATCATTGATCTTGGCAAAGATGCTATTGCAACGGTTAAGAAATCCTTCCTGCACGAAACAAAAGAAGGAATGAAATATATTTTAAGTTCGAAAGAAACCCGCTATGCCGCAAAAGTCCAATTCGTTTTATTTGCTCTCATAGGCTCGCTTTACACTATTTTCATTGTCTTCATACAAAAAACTCTTTCCACTGTAACCTTTGAATTAGGATGGCTCGCTGTCGGCTGTGGAGCCGGGCTGTTCATAGGTTCTCTATTTTACGGCAGAATTGGCGCAAAATTTTCCATAAAAAAAGTTACTTGCGTCTCGTTATTCTTTTCGGCACTATATTTAGCCGTATTCGTTTCATTGCTTAAAATGTATCCATGCAAATGGTTTGCTTTTTTCTCCTGCTTTATTATCGGTTTTATCGCCTCACCAATTGCTATTGCCGTAAACACCCTGATCCACAATGAAAGTGAAAATAAATTCTGGGGCAGAATTTTTAGCTCACTAGAAATAATTATTCATCTTACATTTATTGTTTTTATGTTCCTTTCATCATACTTGGCAGAAAAATTTACGCCCTTTACAATAATTATCGCTATAAGTATAATAACCATGTTTTCATCTTATTTTTTCTTAAAGGAAAAAAAGGCCGGTAAAAAGATTGGGTAAATTAAAAATGAATATAGCAATACTCGCCTCTGGTAACGGGAGCAACTTTGAAGCTATCGCAAAAGCTGTAAAGCAAGGCGATATTAAAGCCAATATAAAACTTCTGCTTACCGACAAAGAAAATGCTTTCGCAAGAAAAAGGGCAGCACGCTTCAATATCCCTGAGCTATTTATTGACCCGCGTAAATTCAGTTCCCGTCTGGATTATGATAAAGAAATCTTAAAGCTTTTAAAAAAAGAAAAAATTGATTTGATAGTTTTGGCCGGATTCATGCGGATACTTGGCCATGATTTTGTAAAATCCTTTAAAAATAAAATCTTAAACATTCATCCAGCATTGCTGCCTGCGTTTAAAGGTGGAGATGCTATTCGTATGGCGTATAACTACGGGAACAAAATCACCGGTGTGACCGTTCATTTTGTAAACGAAAAAGTAGACAATGGGCCGATAATTCTGCAGGAAGCAGTCTGCATTAAGAAAGGGGTGTCCCTGTCAGAGCTGGAAAAGAAAATACATAATATCGAACAT
>JBAYMZ010000041.1:0-8648 GCA_041663385.1 Candidatus Omnitrophota bacterium | reverse complement strand
GAAGTGCGCTTGCCGCTAACGGTTTGGCGGTGAATGCTTTTGTCGTAACAAATACAGCGGCAGCCGCGGCAGGTTTGAGCTGGGCTTTTTTAGAATGGCTTCGCAATGGAAAGCCGACGATGTTTGGCGTAGCTAGCGGTGCTGTAGCGGGGTTAGTCGCAATTACTCCTGCTGCCGGTTTCGTCAGTGTCTTGCCGGCTATTGCTATCGGGCTTTTGGTCAGCGTATTTTGTTTTATCGCCGTAAGCATAATCAAGCCGAAATTAGGTTATGATGATTCTTTGGATGCTTTTGGAGTCCATTGCGTTGGCGGTATCTGGGGCGCTTTAGCAACCGGATTGTTTGCTTCTAAAGCAATAAACTCTGCCGGCGCCGACGGATTATTCTTCGGCAATCCAAAACTATTTTTTATTCAGCTTCTTACCGTAGGGATTACTATTCTTTATACGGCGATAGTTACGTTCATAATTTACAAGGTAGTTGATTTATTTGTCGGCATAAGAGTAGGCGAGAAAGAGGAGCTTATGGGCCTTGATCTCACGCAGCATCGGGAAAGGGCATATACTGTATTGGAGTAAAAACATGATAAATTCCAAATCACAATTTCCAAATTACAAACAAATTCCAATATTCAATGACCAAAATTTCAAACCTAAAGCGTTTTGGACATTGGAATTTTGGAAATTGGGATTTATTTGGAATTTGGTGTTTGGTGCTTGGAATTTTTAAAATTAAAGGAGGTACAATGAGGCTAATCATCGCAATAATTCAGCCTTACAAGCTGGAGGAAGTTAAAGAGGAACTTTACAAAGCAGATGTTAATCTTATAACCGTCAGCGAGGTCCTTGGCCATGGCCGCCAAAAAGGCGTTACTGAAGTTTATCGCGGCAGTAAGGAGACTGGAAACCTTTTACGCAAGGTCAGGCTGGAAATTGCCGTTAATGAGAACTTTGTCGAGGCTACGATAAAAGCAATTATAAAGGGTTCGAAAACCGGCGAATCCGGCGACGGAAAAATTTTCGTTTTGGATTTGAAAGAATGCGTACGGATTCGCACAGAAGAGCGTGGCGCAACCGCTATAGGATAGTAAAGCAAGTTATAATTAGAGGATTGACAAGTAATTAATGTAGAGTAAAATTCTAAATTAAGGTAAGCACTAAAGAAGTCTTCTGGTATTCCAGAAGACTTCTTTTTTTAATGAGCGCATTATTTTTCCAAGCCAATAGTGGCGGAGGAAAAATAATAGCGCGAATTACCCCGAAGTGCTCTCAAAAAATATCGAACAAGTACTCTTGTGAGAGATTTTTTGAGTATACAGGCACTTCGGGGTAATGAAACGCTCGCTCAAGCGCGTAAGCGCGATAGTTCGAATTAACCCTGCCGAACTCTGTAAAATTTTCGTAGAAAATTTTACAGCATCTTCTGTGAGGCAGGGTAATGATCCCGGATAAAAAATTATGTTTAGTTCAAAACAAAATAAACAAGTTTCCCCAAATGCCGGAGGTAAACAATCGCTTTATCTTATTTTTGATTTTGTCCGTATTCCCATTGACGAAATTTTAAACCGCCTGAATACTTCCGAAAAAGGGCTTACTTCCGAAGAGGCATATCGAAGGCTTGAGGAATATGGCTATAACGAAACCGCTAAGCGTAAAAAACGCACAATTCTTGGCCAGATTTTATCAAAATTTATCAACCCTCTGGTAATTGTCCTTATTGTAATCGGGATTTTTTCTTTATTCTTCGGCCAGCAAATTAGCGCTATCCTGGTGCTATTGATGATTTTGATGAGCGTGTTTTTGTCTTTTGTGCAGGAATACCGTTCGGGTAAAGCCGCAGACAAATTGCGCGATATGGTCAGGTCAACCGCAACAGTTTATAGGGACGGCGCTTCTGTTGAGATAAAAATAAACGAGATAGTCCCGGGAGATATTGTAGATTTATTTGCCGGGGACATGATCCCTGCCGACTTAAGGATTATTTCCTGCAAAGATTTGTTTATAAATCAATCTTCACTTACCGGTGAAGCGTTTCCAATAGAAAAAACTTCAAGCCCGTTGAGCGAAGCAACCAATTCTATGTCGGATTTGCGAAATATTGCTTTTATGGGTTCAAGCGTTGTCTCAGGCACTGCTTTGGCTGTTGTAATTAAAACCGGCGTTCATACACAGTTTGGCCAGTTAGCGCAAAGGCTTTCGCATATAAATATTGAAAGCAGTTTTGATAAAGGTATCCGTAAGTTTACCTGGATAATGATCAAGGCGATGATTTTTATGGTCACGTTCATATTTATGATAAACGCGATCAAACGCGGTAGCATACTTGAATCGTTATTATTTTCGCTCGGCGTCGCGGTTGGGCTTACTCCGGAAATGCTTCCGATGATAGTTGCCATAAATTTATCTAAAGGCGCTATTCTTATGTCGAGAAAAAAAGTTATCGTCAAACGCTTGAATTCGATACAAAATTTCGGAGCTATGGATATCCTTTGCACGGATAAGACAGGCACTCTTACTTTAGATGAAATAGTCCTTGAGCGTCATTGCGATGTGATAAGAAGAGAGGATGCCGGGGTGTTGACTGCGTCATACGTTAATAGTTTTTATCAAACCGGATTAAAAAACCTGCTTGACCGGGCAATACTTAAGCATCAGCAGCTTGAAGTTGAAAAGTTTAAAAAAGTAGACGAAATTCCTTTTGATTTTTCCAGAAAAATAATGTCGGTCGTTGTCGATATGGATGGGAAGCACAGGTTGATAGCTAAAGGCGCTCCGGAAGAAATATTTAAGCGCTGTACCAAATACGAACTTGATGGCGATTTTCTTAATATGGAATATCTTATACTTGCGGATTTAAAAGAAGAATATGACAGGTTAAGCGCTGAAGGTTTTAGGGTTCTTGCTGTTGCGTATAAAGATATTGATGAAAAAAAAGCGGTATACACAAAAGAAGATGAGAGCGGCCTTATTCTCAAAGGTTACCTTGCTTTTCTTGATCCGCCTAAACCTTCAGCAAAAAAAGCAATTAGTGTTTTAAATAAGCTTGGCGTAGAAGTCAAAGTTTTAACTGGAGATAATGATTTGGTAACCAAAAAGATTTGTCAGGAAGTAGGCCTTGACGTAAAAAGCCTTATTACCGGTGAACAGCTGGAAAAAATGAATGATGATGAGTTAAAAGAAATTTGTAAAACTACAAATGTTTTTGCCAGGTTATCACCGTTGCAGAAGGAAAGAGTAATACATGCATTACATAATAACGGCCATACCGTAGGTTATCTGGGTGATGGCATAAATGACGCAGCAGCGCTCAAGGCGTCCGATGTTGGCATCTCTGTTAATAACGCGGTTGATATTGCGAAAGAATCAGCGGATATAATTCTTTTAAAGAAGAGCCTTATGGTTTTGGAGGATGGTGTCATCCTTGGCAGAAAAACTTTCGGTAATATTGTAAAATATGTAAAAATGGGTTCAAGCTCAAATTTCGGAAATATGTTAAGCATGACCGGAGCAAGCATCTTCCTGCCTTTTTTGCCGATGCTTCCCATCCAAATACTTTTGAATAATTTCCTTTATGATTTGTCGCAGGTGGCAATACCTACTGACCAGGTAGATGATGATTATACTGTAAAACCAAGGCCATGGAATGTCAGGGCAATAACAAGGTTTATGGTAATTATCGGCCCGGTAAGTTCTTTGTTCGATTTTTTAACTTATGGCTTGATGCTTTACGTTTTTAATTGTTGGAATAATCCAGCCTTGTTTCGTACGGGTTGGTTTGTAGAATCTTTATGCACGCAAACTTTGGTTATTCATATAATTCGTACTGCCAAAATTCCTTTCCTGGAAAGTAAACCAAGCAGGTTCCTGGTGTTTACTTCCTTGGTCATAGTTATGTTGGGCATTGCTATTGTTTTTTCTCCTTTTGCCCACGGTTTTGGCTTTGTAAGGCCGCCAGCTGTTTATTTCGTTGCTTTGTTTATTATGATAATTGCCTACCTTTTCCTTGTCGAGACGGTTAAACGGTGGTTTGTAAAAAGATACGGCAATGACTAAAACCTCCGAAAAGAGGTTGACAAATTTCCAATATCGAGTAAAATTTCACTTTGTTATTGTAAACGCAGAGAATTTAGTTAACAAATATCGAGCTTATCCAGCCAAATTAAGGCAACGTCAGCCTGAAATGGATTTCCCAATTATGTCAAATCCGATTTTAATACTTTTAGCTATCTTTATTCCTGTGGCCGGAGCGTTTCTGCTCCCCATAGCTGGGCATTTTAGCCGCCGCCTGCGCAACATGCTGGCGCTTATTTTTATCGCGTCTTCATTTGTTTTAAGCCTCTTAATGATTCCTGCGGTTATGTCCGGTAAGGTTATAACAATAATAGAACGATTGCCGTTTGGTTTTAATTTTTCATTTGCCGCGGACGGGCTGGCAGTTTTTATGGCCTGCGTATCTTCCCTGGTCAGTTCAATCATCGTTTTTTATTCTTTTAGCTACATAAGCCATTACGAACATCAGAGTGAATATTATTTCATGGTTACTTTGTTTCTTGGTTCGATGATTGGGCTGATATTTTCGGCGAATTTACTTTTTATCTATCTATTTTGGGAAATAACTGCGCTTTGTAGCTGGCGCTTGATCGGTTTTTTTAGAGAGAAACATTATGTTTTAAAAGCTGACAAAGCTTTTTTGATGACATTTTTTGGCGCGGTTTGTATGCTTATCGGGTTTTTGCTTATCGGCCTCAAGGTGGGTTCCTTTGAACTTTCTGTTATAAAGGAAGTTTTGAAAAATAATCCGGTTTCAAGCCTGGTTGTTGGTTTAATTCTCGTCGGCATACTTTCAAAGTCAGCAACGCTTCCTTTTCAAAGCTGGCTTCCGGACGCAGGTGTCGCGCCAAGCCCGGTTACGGCGCTTCTGCATGCCGCGGTTCTTGTGAAAATCGGAGTCTATGTTTATGCGCGGCTCTTTGTCGCCACTTTTGATATACCTTATATATGGCACACCATAGTTCCGGTTATTGCGGGCGTAAGCGCGCTTATCTCAGCCGGCTGTGCTCTTATCGAAACAGATTTAAAACGAATTATCGCTTATTCAACCATAAGCCAGATTGGTTTTATATTTTTAGGTTTATCTCTTAATGTTGAAATTGGAATCGTCGGCGGCTTGCTGTATATTCTTATGCACGGGCTTTCCAAAGCCGGGTTGTTTCTTTGCGCCGGCATCATCGAACAAAATACCAAGACAAAAGATATCACCAAGATGGGCGGCCTGATTAGAACAATGCCTTTTACTGCGGCGGCATTTTTATTTTGCGCGTTCTCTGTAATGGGTATACCGCCTTTTGGAGGTTTTTTTAGCAAATATTTGGTTTTTGGCGCGGCAGTAAGTAACGGTAATATGTGGATTACTTCCATGTTTTTGATTGGCGCCTTCATGACTGTGATTTATCTTTTCAGGGTTTTTAATCTGGTTTTTATGGGCACGCCAACCGCCGCGCCGGTTAAAGAAGGTTCAGGAACCATGATATTTTCAGTTTTGTCACTTGGTATACTTTCGCTTCTTGGAGGAATCTTAATATATTATCCGTTTAAATTCGCAGAAGTTGCCATGGCAGGTTTTGTAAGATGATGTCTAACGCGCTTTTACCTTTATATATAAGTTTAATTATTGCGATTCCGCTGGCCGCGGCAATTATTGTTTTGCTTATGCCTTCGCGCTGGCAAAAAATTAAAGGTTTGTTTGCCTTTACCGCTACCCTGGCAACATTAATCATATCCCTTTTCCTTTTTAAAAGTGATTTCAGTTTTTCTTTGCCCTGGCTTGGCTTTGGCATAGAAATATCTTTACGCCTTTATCCGTTTAGCGCTTTTATTATTACCGCTATACAAAGTTTCGGCGTTTTAATTACGCTTTTTTCGCTTGCCTTCATGAAAGACAAGCCGCATAAGGCCCAGTTCTATTCTTATTTTTTAATTACGCTCGCGCTGGCCAGCGGCGCCGTACTTAGCGATAATTTGCTTTTGTTGCTTTTCTTCTGGGAAGGTTTACTGCTTGTGTTGTTTGGATTAATCGCGATTGGAGGAAAGGAGTCTTTCCGTACAGCGACAAAAGCCTTTATTATTAACGGCATAACTGACCTTTGTTTGATGGTTGGTATTCTACTGAGCGGATATTTAGCGCATACGCTGACCATTTCAAAAATGAACATTCCGGCGACCGGTTTGGGCGCTTTAGCTTTTATTCTTTTAATGATCGGCACAATTTCTAAGGCTGGTTCGATGCCATTTCACAGCTGGATACCTGACGCGGCAACTGCTGCGCCACTGCCTTTTATGGCATTAATGCCGGCGGCTCTGGAAAAACTTCTGGGAATTTATTTCCTTACCAGAATATCGCTCGACATGTTTAAACTTACCGCGAATTCTCCTTTAAGCACAGTAATGATGTGGATAGGAAGTTTGACGATATTACTTGCGGTTATGATGGCGCTCGTCCAGAAAAATTATAAACGCCTGCTTTCTTATCATGCCATCAGCCAGGTTGGGTATATGATCTTAGGCGTGGGCACAGCTCTTCCCGTTGGTATCGTCGGCGGGCTTTTCCATATGATAAATAACGCGATTTATAAAAGCGGATTGTTTTTAACCGCGGGTTCAGTAGAAAAACAAACCGGAACTTCTTCGCTGGAAGACCTTGGAGGAATCGGAAAATTAATGCCGGTTACTTTTGTCTGTTTTATTATCACTGCGCTTTCTATCTCCGGCGTTTGGCCGTTCAACGGATTCTTTTCTAAAGAATTTATTTATGATGCCGCCCTTGAAAGGGGATTGGTATTTTATCTTGCGGCAATCGTAGGTTCGTTTTTAACCGCGGCATCTTTTCTTAAACTTGGCCACGCGGCTTTCTTAGGAAATATCCAGGAGAAAAACAGTAAAATTAAAGAATCGTCAATTTCAATGTTAGTGCCGATGGTAGTTCTTGCGGCATTATGCATATTTTTTGGAGTATGGTATTCGATACCGGTTACAAAAATATTGAGCCCGATAGTTCAGGCATCTTATAGTGGAGAAGAAACGCATTTTGTTTTCCATGTCAGCACCAAATTAGCAGTCATAACTTTTATTGTTTTAATTGCTGCATTTTTAAATCATCTTTTAGGCGTAAAATTAGGTAAAAGCGGCTTGCATGCTTCAGACCATATCAGAAACGCCCCCGGGCTTTCCTGGATATACGCTAAAGCAGAGAGGAAGTGGTTTGATCCTTACGATATTGGTTTAAAATTCGTTAAAGTTTTTTCAAAAGTTTCGCTTTGGTTGGATAGAAGGGTAAATTGGATTTATGATGTATTCGCAGTAAGGCTAAGTTATGGTTTTGGTTCAGTCGTGCGAAAAGCACATACTTTCAGTTACCCCGCTTACCTTGTCTGGTGTTTATTGGGCTTTGCCGCAATGACTATATATTTAATAAGAGCATTTTAAAATTATGTTAGCAGCATTTATTATCGTTCCGTTTTTTACCATACTGGCTTTTAATCTTCCCTTTGTAAGGCCTTTAAGGAAAACTATTTTTTCTTTGAGTATTGTGCTTTTGCTTTGTCAGATAATTTTGAGCTGCTGTTTTGTTTCGCCTTCATTCTTTAATAAATTCGGCATATCAGCAAATCTATTTAACTTTGATCTTGTGCTTGACGGCCTTGGTATAATTATGTTCTTTTTAATAGGAGTTGTCCTTTTGTCCGCTCTTATTATTTCAAATTATTTTATTCAGGAAGAGAAGCGACGCTTTAATTTTATCAACCTTTCGCTTTTTCTTTTGTGCGCGCTTAATGGCCTGGTTATGGTCCGGGACATCTTTTCACTTTATATTTTTGTTGAGATAGCCGCGATAACTTCTTATGTTTTGATTGCTTTTGATAATGACATGAAAGCGTTATCTGCTGTTTTTAAATATGTTATTCTTTCAACTGTCGCGAGCATCTTAATGCTTTCGGCTATCGCGATAGTTTTGTTCGTTGCAGGGGATACCAGGTTTACGGTTATCTCTGAAACATTTAACGCCTACGGCAACAGCCCGTTGATTATGCTTTCAATCTCTCTTTTTATCTGCGGTTTATTTATAAAAGCCGGGCTTGTGCCTTTTCACGGATGGCTGCCGGAGGTTTATAGTTATGCCGGGGCATCTGTCTCTGTATTACTTGGCGGCATAATATCAAAGATGCTGGGGGTTTACACTCTTATACGCGTGCTAAAAGACGCTTTTATTTTAAATCCGCAAATCGGCACAATACTTCTTGTGGTGGGCACTGTATCTATTCTTATCGGTGCTTTTGGCGCGTTAGTGCAAAAGAATTTCAAGAAAATGCTCAGTTTTTCAAGTATCAGCCAGGTAGGCTATATTATTGTCGGCCTTGCCGCATTAAATCCGATTGGATTTTTCGGAGCGGTTTTACATTTCTTTAATCACTCGATTTTTAAATCGCTTTTATTTGTAAATTCTGCCGCTCTTGAAAAAGAAGTCGGCACAACTGATATGGTGCATATGGGCGGCCTCTCAAAAAATATGCCGATAACCGCGACAACATCGGTTATAGGTATGCTTTCTGCCGCAGGAATTCCGCCGCTTGCTGGATTCTGGAGCAAGCTTTT
>JBAYMZ010000040.1:0-8947 GCA_041663385.1 Candidatus Omnitrophota bacterium | reverse complement strand
CCCATTAATAATATAGTTTTTAAATCTTTACGAAAACCGAACTCTTTTGCAACATCGGATTTCTGGTATAACTTTAAAAATTTTATAGATATGGGTATCCCAAGTATTTCTATTTTATCTGCCGGTATCCCACTTGCCTCTAAGACATTTCTCGCCTCTTCTGAGGCAACTACATATTTATCAACTAAATGATGTATCCAAAAACCATGGGGATGATAATCCGTGACAACAGCAACGAGCGGTATTTTTGAATTAAAATTCTCTTTAAAGTCCGCGATTAGCCCGCAAGGAAATGCCTGCGTTGCCACAAAACAATCCGGAGAACTGCTTTTGATGAAATTCGCAAGGCTTTTAAATGTATGACGACTTACAAATTTACGGAATGGATTTAATTTTCTGATTATTTTCTTCCTATCATAAACCTTGCCCCAAACAAACGGCAAATGGCTGATAAGCTTCGTATAAAGGAAATCTACTATCCTTTCAGTGCGTGGATAAAAATAACCGAATCCATTAATATTTGAAATTTTAAGAGAAGAATCTTTATAGACAAGCGCCTCTCTTATATTTTTTGCGGCTTTACTGTGCCCTCCAAATTCAGATATATAAAAAATAACTATATTTTTCATTATATTTTTTCGTATACTATATTGTTTTTCCCTCAATCAACCAGGGTGCTTTCTTCTCGGTTAAATCGGTAAATTTTATCCTATTATTATACATTTGCAAAAACGCATCAACCACACAAGGCATAAACTGGCTCCCTCGCACTTTCTTTATTTTTTCTACGGCATCTTGCGCACTTATTGCTTTTCGATACGGCCTGTCTGAAACAAGCGCATCAAAAGTATCCGCTAATGATATTATCGAAGCAATTAATGGTATTTTTTGCCCCTTGAGATGATATGGATACCCGGTGCCATCGTATTTTTCATGATGATATTTAACTCCTTCTATGGCCTCTCGAAGCTCTTCAACATGCCCAAGGATGTTAGCGCCTATGGCCGGATGTTGCATAATAACCTCTCTCTCCGCCACAGTCAGCGTTGTATTTTTATTAAGAATATTCTCAGGTATACCAATTTTACCTATATCATGAAAAAGAGCGGCAATCCTTAAATTTTCAAAAAATTTGTCCCATTGTTCAATTTTTTTATGTTTACGTAAAATGATGGCAATAGCAAGAGAATAGTTTGCCACGCGTTCCGTATGACCAATGGTATATTTATCTTTCGCTTCAATGCTGGAAGCAAGCGCAGAAATCGTTTGCAGAAGTAATCGCTTATTAAGCTCAACCTGGCGATTCAAATCCTCTATCAACCAGGCATTTTTGAGCGACATTACAACATCTGATGCAAGTACGGATAGAAATCGCAGTTCATCATCGTCTAATTTTTTTTTGTTATTTTTTTCACCAAGGAATAAAATGCCGACTAATTCATCCCTGAAAAATCCCGGTATACAGGCTTTCGCCTGATAAAATAAAAGGTTTGTTTTTACGCCTTCAAGGATATTTTTAATTTTTTCATTCTTTTTGACCGCCGGAGTTTTGCAATAATTTAAAATCTTATCCCACAGGATATGTTCTTTCGTAAGGTTTATGCTTTTATCCGTAAAATAACGGACAAAAGGGTTGTCTTTCTTGATTTTAACAAACCCCGTGGGTATCTTAAAATTGCAATGCCCGCGTGAAACTTTTACTACATACTCATCTTTATTTTTATCATAAATAAATATTCCGGCATGTTTAACTTTAAGGCTTTGAACTATGGTTCGTAAAATTATTCTTATTAAAGTGTCTGCGCGGTGTATCAATATGGTCTGACGGGCAGCAATTTGAAGTTTTTTTTGATATTCTGTTTTCATTGAAAATATGAATTAGTTTGGTAGCAAAAAAAGAAGGGTGCTACAAAATGTAATCTTCGATCTTCTTGCTCAACTCACCTAAATCCAAAGGTTTTGTAATATAGTCAATCGCTCCATATTTCTTTGCTGTAGCCAGGGAATTTTTATCGGTTTTAGCTGTAATCATAATTACTTTTGCTTTGGAATTATTTTTTTTAAGCTGTTTCAAAACTTCTAAACCGTCACACTCTGGCATCCCGATATCTAAAAAAATATAGTCCGGTTTATCTTTTTTATGTTTTTCAAAAACCTCCTGGGCATTTTTTGCTTTAGCTACACTAATGCCAAAACGCTGCAGGAAATTACATAAAAAATCAACAATCTCCCTTTCATCGTCCACTACCAGTACTTTTTGTCGTATTTTAGAAGCCATTTTTGTGTTGATTGATGAAACCTCCCCAGTCTAAACCTTGAGGCTCCCTCTCAAGCAAAAATCCCCGGGACTTTAGCCCGAATGATTTATGCTAAGGATTAAAAAATAATACTGTACTCGTATGAATATATCATATTTATCATGCAGGGTAAATGTTTTTTACGAAAAAACTAAACTAATGGAATATACTCTTTCCCTTCTGATAAAGGGCTCAAGAATTTTTCGATTGTTACAGTTCTATTTTCTTTAAGATTGATAAACTGCCGCTGGCTTTCGGGTGAAACAATTTCTACTATTGGGCTAAATATATTATCTTGATTTTGTTTTCTTACTATCGCTATATCTTTGTTGCTTAAAAGCAAAATCGTTCCCAGCGGCCAAACTCCGAATATCTGGAAAAATCTATCTAGAAGCTGGGGATGAAACAAACCACCTTTTTCACGGTTCATAAATTCATATATCAAATTAGGCGGATAATCTCTCTTGTAAGACCTTCTTTGCGTAAGGGCATCATAAACATCGCAAATAGACACAATAAGAGAACTTGCATGCAGGGGCTGGCTAAAACGCGGCTTTGGATAACCTTTCATATCGTAACGCAAATGATGTTCAAATGCCACAACCGGCGCAATAACGCCAAGGTTTTCAGAGTATTTCAAAAGAATTTGCGCGCCGAGGATAGTGTGGCTTTTCATTACAGCGAATTCGCCCGCGGAAAGTCTGTCCGGCTTTTTAATTATTTTACGGGAGATAAATATCTTACCTATATCATGGAAAAGCGCTGCGGTTGCTATATCAAGAAAATCTTCCTTTGCGTATCCCAACTTCCAGGAAAAATACATAGCAAGGATAGAAACATTCACAAGATGTCCAAACGTAACATCATCGTAACGCTTCATCGCGGTCAATTTTAAAAATTCCTGATACTGGGAAAACAAATTGTCAAGAACGTTTATCAATGTAAATTTTAAATCCAGGCCGTCTATTTTGTGCCCGTCTACTATGTCCTCTATGGAAACTGACAGTTTCGACAAAGATTCATCATAATGCGAAAGATATTTTTTTACCTCGTCTGGTTCTCTTTTGGCTTCGGAAAGAATATTTATTTTTCCAACAACTATATTTTTCAATCTAAGTGATGAAAAATACGCCATCAAGTCCCCGGTAAAATCCTGTTTTGGTGTTCCCAAAAATTCTATAAATTTATCAAACTCATCTTTTTCAATACCGCGGGAAAATGTAATACGCTCAATTCCTTTTCCTTTAAAAATATGTATAGCAGCCTTTACCTTTTTACTAAGATCAAAAAATATTTCCCTCTCATACGCAAGTTCATCTCCGATTATTCCAAATGTAAACTCATAATTCTGCTGCAAAATATCTTTAAGTGTCACAAAAGCGGCATTTGATACTTCTTCGAATTTGGGATGATTAATCGTGTATATCCGCGCCACTTGCAAAGACACAATAAGTTCTTTCAAATATTTTTCAATTTTTTCTATCATGCCACTCCGTCAAAACATTTATCGCTGCTTTTTTTAAATCTTTTTTCCAGAAAACTTTTATCTTAGAAAATTTTTCTAAATAATCGCTGGCTGCCTTAATCTCGCATTCCGCGATAATATTTATATTTTGCTCGATAATTTTGTTATTGAAACCGAAAAAATTATTGATTAGCAGCAAGGATCTCAGGGCTTTCGCGCAAGAAGAAGTATCCTTCGCTAACAATACCAACGCTTGCTTTCTTAGAAAGATATCTTCTTTTTCCAAAATCTGCATAAGAAAATCTTCATCGAGATATGACAAGTTTTGCATTGTTTTTATAATCTCTGCCCGCAAAAACTGATTTGCAATTTTATAAATATAGATAAGTATGGTATTGACATCCGGGGTGTCTAAGTTCTTCAAGCTATCAATAATTTTTTTTAAAAAAATGGGGCTATCCCGTTTAGTTCCAAATCTTACGCATAACTCGTCCACTTCTTTAGGAAAAAACTTCAAAAAAAGCCTTAAAGTATTTGAGTTCAACCCATTTTCACTGAATATCCTTTCAAAATAAAAATCCCTATCATGCGATGCCTTGTGCAGAAAGGAATCAAAAGATTTTAATTCACTCGTATCTAATAAAACTTTTTCTTCTAAAAAAATAACCACCTTATCATGCAAATCTTGAATGAGCGGGCATTGCCCGATAGGAAGATGTTTTTTGGCCTCAAGCGCCTTAAACAAACACTCAACAAATTCCGCATCCTTGTCAGCCATTACTCTTGCTAATTCATTAATAATTTTTTCTGCAAGCTGATTAAATTCATTTTCATCATTCTCCCATTCGAGTAAATTGAGCAGCATAAACCTGTAATTACGAAAAAGTTTACTCCTGTCCATAGCCATCTCCTGGCCACCCAGGCCTTCTTCAATTATAGCGGAAAGAGCCTGACGATAAATCACAGAAACAAGCGGATTGGCTATCCCCAAAAATAATTCCTTGATTCTCCTTATGTTTTTCGCATCCAAACGGGGATCATTTTTCAATTTTTCCTTTAAAGAAACAGCTATATTTTGATGCTGTCTTTCCCCCACAAGCATAGAGAATAACTGCATGCTTTGCATGTCAAATTTTTCATCCGTTAACAAGCTGTTCATCAATACACCGTAAACATCGTTTTCGCTTAGATGTTTCACAATTTCTTTTATGCAGCCAACATTTTTTTCAGAAACCATGGCCTTACTTCTTAAGACCATCTTTAATGCTGCTTTGCTGCATTCCGTAATTTTTGGATTTTTTTTCCGGTTAAGATATTCAAGAAAATTATTAAGGGCTTTCATTAAATCATCATTTTGCAGAAAATTTTCGCCTTCAAATTTTGGTAAAATACTGCTTAGCCTCTCACTGAATTCTTCAATCTCTTCCTGGTTTTCCTCATTGACTGCTTTATTTAACAAATACACCCACACATCTTTGCATTCTTCATCGACGATACCCCCAGCCTTTAGAAGCGAATAATAGTCAAGCTCTTCAACGGACACGTTAGCAACATTCTCGTTTTTTAAAATAAAAGACAATCCACCGCCTTTTATTAACTCAATAGGCGGCAGGGATATTTTAGCTATAAATATATTTAATTCCGGAACTGAAATGCCTTTTCTAAACTCGATTACTTTTATCTTGCGGCGGTGTAAATATTGCGCAATATCTTCATATAATGTTTGCTTTTCAAAAATCGTTTCCGCAACTGACAGGGAAAATGGAGTAACTCCCATACTAAAAGGTGAATACAATTCAAATACTCCATAAATTTTTTCTTTTAGGTTTTCTATTGATGATAAAAAAATTGGATGGCTTTTGAAGTAGACTGTGGAGTTATTTAAAGCAATTCTTAAACTTTTAAAAAACTCTTCAAATACTTTTTCCTTTTCCAGTGGAGCCCCCTCATCGGCCTTAAATACCGATGGTCATCTTAAACAAAATTGTATCCCTCTGTTTGCCGGTCAATCTAAAAGGTGCCCCTTTGGCCCTTTGAAGAAAAAACTAAATCCAAAGGTGCGTTGAGGGATTAAAAATACTCTTTATAGACATTTACAATACGGTTCAAAAATGAATTCCTGCTCATGTAGTCATTATCCAGAAACCTGGTTGCGCCATAGCTTAAAGCTCCAAAAGATTTGGAAATGCTTTTTTCCGCAGAAGAAACAACTACGGGATGCGATAAAATTTCTTTTGCAAAATCACAAAACCCTTCTTTTGTGTTTAACCTACCGGTAAAATAAACCGTATAATTAGAGCCTAAGCCCGCGCCTATACTCTCTATTGCCAAATTAACAGCATTTTTTATATAATCTTTTACAAAAGAATTTGCCGCCTGCGTGCTTAAATTTATATAATTCCCATCATTTTTTATACTTACTTCTTTTGAATACGAAAGATCATTAAAAGAAATGTAACGGTTAAAAACCTCTCTCGCCAAAGCATTGGGAAGAAGAATTTTCTTTTCTAATTCCTCAAATATCTGTTTTAAGCCAAAATTTGATTCATTTATAACTAAAATTTTTTTATTTTTTATCGCTATTGCCAAAGTTTTATCATATGCCACGTCAATAACAACACACGAATCGCTTGCTGAATCAAAGCTGGTAAAAATAGGGGCTATCGCGGCAACCGGAGGGAAAACACAAGCCCCCAAGCTTCTTTCTAAATTATCAAATATATCCTCTATATCTCTACGTAATTTATCTTTTATCCATACCAAGATTGAGCTTATTTTTATTTTTTTTGCGACAACACCAAGAGGAGGCTTATCGTAAACTTTACCTTCAATTTCATAATTTAAAATAAAATTATGAATACAGAAATCGTCCCAATCAAGATAAGTATCCTGAAGGTATTTTTTGGCAAAATTAATATCTTTCTGGGTAATTTTTTTTCTACTATTAAAGGGGACTGTTGCGGAAAATGACCCCTGTTTGCACACGTCCCATGGCAAATTGACAAAAACTTTTTCAACAACTAACGAAAGAGCTTTTTCTTTTTCGCATATTTTTTGATTAATCGCGTTACTATTTTCTTGCAAAACCTCTAAAAAGCTTTTTTCAGTAGAACAAAGATCGATATTGAATTCTTGTAAAAATACCGGGTTAGCCCCCTTTAGGTGCGCCAATGAAACATAAATCTTATCCTTATCTATATCCACTCCGCATAAACCCTTCATTGGGCATACCCCACATAAGCTTTTTTGTGCCGTAAATCTATATACTCTACAGAAAATATATTTCCGTTAAGCTTTTCATTTAAAAGATTCTCCAATATGTAAAGTTTTCTTTTAAAATCATCACTACCGATAATTACATGCGTATTGTTTATCGTAAAATAGCATGCGTCTGGAAAAGTTACATTTATCGTTTTGATAGAAAATTTGCTAAGAAACTTTTGCTCTTTTATTTCATTTATTAGCTTAAAGGCAAGGAGAAGCCTTTGCTCTTTAACCGGCGCGCCTACCTGGAAAACAACATTACTGTTTTCCATTTCAATAAGTGTTGTACCGGGAAAACGATTCGATTCACTCATGCTAATAACAACACCTTCCCTGTCGAGAAGATAAAAATTAGTAGTATGCAATTGTACAGCTGGCTTGCGCAAAGACACATCAACGCGCAAGCTCGACGGGAATTCCTTAACTATCTTAACATCCTTATATTCGGGGTGCATTCTTGTAATCGTTTTATAAACCTTTTTTATATCTAAGCTAATCAACGATTTACCTTTTATGTAATTTTTTATAAATGGCTCAAGGTTTACATTTGATCTCACTTCAGAAATCTTAAAAAATCCTGCATTGTAGATGACGGTGCCGGTATAAAAAAGCGCGGCAAGAAGCAGAAGAACACCAAAGCTTAAAGCCAGTGACCTCGGATTAATATTATCTTTAATTCGTACTAACTTCTTTAAAATATTTTTGTCCATCTAAAGCCAGAGATGCCATCTTAAGGATTAACTCATCAAAATTCATACCACAGCATTTTGCCGATAATGGTAAAAGGCTGTGGGGGGTTAATCCGGGAATGGAATTAACTTCTAATACATTTGGTACATTATTCTTATCTAAAAGCACATCAACCCGGGAAAAATGTCTGCAGCCAAGCGCCTTGTGCGCCGCAAGAGCAACACTTTGAATCTTGTTATAAATGACGGGCTCAAGCCGGGCCGGGGCGACAAACTCTACCAAACCATCACTATACTTGGTAGTAAAATCGAAATATTCCGTTTTCGTAATTATTTCAACAACAGCCAGCGCTTTTTCTTCTAATATTCCAACCGTGAATTCCCTGCCCTTTATGTAGTCCTCAATAACTACTTTTGGCTGTAATGATAACGCGGCAAGCAAAGCTTTTTCTAAATCAACCTCATTTCTGGCTATCGACACCCCGACACTTGAACCCGCAAAATACGGCTTAACAACTAAAGGGTAATTAAGGCCCTTAAACAATTGTGCTTTTAGGTGTTCTTTGCCATGGATACCGGAATCATAAACTCTAAAATTTGCCGTAGGTATGCCTCTATTTATAAAAATTTCCTTGGATATGATCTTATCCATTGCAAGATAGCTTGCTAAAGAACCGGAACCGGTATAGGCCAACCCTAAATCATCAAGAATTTTTTGGATTTTACCATCCTCTCCAAATTCACCATGGAGCGCGATGAAAGCGAGATCAATCCCGCTTTTTATAATCATTTCTTTTACCTTGCTTATTTCTTGAGTAGAAATATCAAGAAAAACCACATTAAATTTTTTTCCTTGGAATACTTTATAGGCTTCCTGCGCCGAGATTAAAGAAATTTCCCTTTCCGAAGATATTCCTCCGCCCAAAACACCGATTTTTATATTATCCAATAAACCCATAGCTTTAACTCCAACGTTTAATTTCTTCCTCTAAAATTACCCCAAACTTCTTATGAACTTCTTCAGCGGCCCGGCTAATAAGATAATCAACATTGTCATATGAAGCTTTGCCTAAATTTATTATAAAATTCGCGTGCTTTGTGGAAATTTGGGCATCGTTTTGACGTAAACCCTTAAGGCCGCAGGAATCAATCAAAGCCCCCGCGGAATAATCTTTGGGATTTTTAAAAACACAACCGCAACTGGGATGTGAAAAATCTTGGGTGCTAATTCT
>JBAYMZ010000039.1:0-9073 GCA_041663385.1 Candidatus Omnitrophota bacterium | reverse complement strand
GAAATTAGCAAAGACACCCCGGAGAAATCGCTCACGACAAGCCTTAAAAAAACCGGCGGTAGGAATAATCGCGGAAGGATTACCACGCGGCATATCGGCGGCGGGCATAAACAAAAATATAGAATAATAGATTTTAAGCGCGATAGATTTGATGTTGAAGCTTTGGTTATCGCAATTGAGTATGATCCAAATAGAACAGCGCGCATAGCATTGCTTGAATATCCGGATAAAGAAAGACGATATATAATTTGGCCGGATAAGCTTAATGTTGGAGATAAAATTACAAGCGCGATAGATTCCCAGGTGGACATTAAGCCGGGAAATTCTATGAAATTGAAATATATGCCTCTTGGCACTATTGTGCATAATGTGGAAATGATTCCAACGCGAGGTGGGATTCTTATAAGAAGCGCTGGAGGATGGGGCCAGGTTTTAGCTAAAGATAAAGATTTTGTTCAGCTGCAAATGCCATCCGGAGAAATTCGTTTGGTTAGTGAAGATTGCCGTGCAACAGTAGGCCAAATTGGTTTTATTGAACATTCAAGTTGTGTTTCTGGTAAAGCCGGCAGAACCAGATGGTTAGGTAGAAGGCCGACAGTAAGAGGCGCAGCAATGAATCCGATAGATCATCCGCATGGAGGCGGTGAAGGAAAAGCCGGACAAGGCAATCCTCATCCGGTGTCTCCATGGGGTAAACCGGCAAAAGGTGGAAAAACTCGTCAACCTAAGAAAATGAGTAACAGGTTTATAATCAAAAGGAGAACGAAATAATGGGACGCAGTTTAAGTAAAGGGCCGTTTATAGATTTAAAGCTTTTGAAAAAAATTCAAAAAGCAAAGATTAGTGGCGATAGGAAACCCATAAAGACCTGGTCAAGAGCATCAATGATTAATCCTGAATTTGTAGGATTTACTTTTGCCGTTCATGATGGCAAAAAACATGTTCCGGTTTTTATTACTGAATCAATGGTCGGGCATCGTTTGGGTGAATTTGCGCTTACAAGAATATTCAGACAACATGGTGGAGTTAAATCCAAGAAAGCAGTAGAAAAAACTTAATGCGCGTAGTCTAGAGCATTAAAAAAACAAGAGAGAAATTTAATATGGTAGCAAGAGCAGAAGCAAAATATGTACGAATATCACCTTTTAAGGCGCGCATGGTTATTGCCCTGGTAAAGGGTTTAAACGCAAAGCGCGCTATGGCTACTTTAGAATCAATGAGCCAAAAAGGGGCACTTCTTCTTAAGAAAGTATTGAAATCGGCAATTTCTAACGCGAAAAATAAAGGATACGAAGAAGATAAATTGGTTATTTCAAAAGTTCTGGCTAACCCGGGCCCAACTCTTAAGCGTTTTCGCGCGGCGACATTCGGAAGGGCGGGGTCAATAATAAAAAGAACATCTCATATAGTGGTAGAATTGGATACACCGGAAAAAATTGTTACAAAGGCAAAGATAAAATAAGAGGAGTCTATGGGTCAAAAAGTTCATCCGTATATTTTAAGAATAGGTTTTGGAAAGGATTGGCTTAGTCGCTGGATCTCTTTAAGAAGAACAGAATATGCGCAATTTTTAGAAGAAGATGTACATATTCGTGAAATTGTAAGACGCAGCTATCCTATGGGTTCAATATCGACAATAGTTATTGAGCGCGTTTCGCCAACTGTCATACGCATAAAAATAAGGACTTCCCGTCCGGGCGTAATTATAGGAAGGCGTGGGCAGGATATAGAAAGAGTAAAAGCAGAGTTGGGAAAACTGGCCAAGAAAGAAGTAATTATTGATGTTGAGGAAGTATCAGAGCCAGCCCTTGAGGCGCAGCTTGTCGCTGAGCTTATTGCTTTTCAAATGACAAAAAGGGTTAACCATAAAAGAGCGATGAAAAAGGCAATCAGTCAAGCGCAAGGTTTAGGTTGTGAAGGAGTAAGAATAAAATGTTCAGGTAGGCTTGGTGGAGCGGAAATTGCGCGTAATGAAATTATTAAATATGGTAAAGTTCCTCTTCAGACATTTCGTGCTGATATAGATTATGGTTTTGGCGTAGCCAGAACAACCTATGGCACAAATGGCGTAAAGGTTTGGATATACAAGGGCGAAAAACGGTTAGGCGCTTACATGATAAAAGATGATTTAGCACAGAAACAGGAATAAAACATGTTATTTCCAGCAAGAGTAAAATATAGGAAGTCTCAAAGAGGTAAGCGCCGCGGCCTTGCCGTAAGAGGCTCAACGGTTTCTTTTGGTGAATATGCCATCAAAGCTCTTGAATGCGCTTGGATAACAAGTGCTCAAATTGAATCGGCAAGAATTATTTTAAGTCGAAGGATAAATAGAGGCGGTAAGCTCTGGATAAGAATTTTTCCTGATAAATCTATAACCAAGCATCCTGCTGAAGCAAGAATGGGAAAAGGAAAAGGTGAGGTTGAGGCTTGGGTCGCGGTTGTAAAAAGAGGAGCCATCCTTTTTGAGCTGGGTGGAATTCCTGAAGATTACGCCCGCGCGTCATTTCGTTTGGTGTCATTTAAATTACCCTGCAAAACCATATTTGTTATGAGGAGAAAATGAAGATAAAAGAAGTAAGAGCATTGTCAGCGCAGGAATTAAAAGAAAAATTAAGCCATTTAAAAAAAGAACTCATGGATCTTGAATTTAAGCGTAGAAGTTCAGTGGAAAAACCACATCTTTTTAAGCTTAATCGTAGGGCGATAGCCAAAATCATGACGGTTTTAAAGGAGAAAGCAAATGAAAGCGGTAAAAAGTAAAGGATCAATTGAAGGCGTAGTTATTTCGGATAAAATGAAAAAAACCATAGTGGTTACGGTTATAAATAAGTTTTTACATCCGGTTTATACAAGGCTGGTCGTGAAAAGAAAAAAATATAAAGTTCACGATGAAAACAATACTGCAAAGATAGGCGATAGGGTTAAGATAGTTCCATGCAAGCCTTATTCAAAGGAAAAACGTTTTAGATTGCTTGAGGTTTTAAAATGATTTATATTAAGACAAAGCTTGATGTTGCGGATAATAGCGGAGCAAGAAAGGTTTCTTTTATTGGAGTTATCGGAAGAAAAAATAAGCCGTTTGCTCTTATTGGTGATGTTATTACCGCAAACGTAAAAGAGGCTCTGCCTAACGCCGCGATTAAAAAGGGCGAGGTCGTAAGGGCGGTTGTGGTAAGAACACATCTTCCAATTAAAAGAACAGATGGTGTGATGATTAAATTTGATACCAATGCTTGTGTTGTTATTGATAAACAAAACAATCCCCGCTCAACACGAGTATTTGGCCCTGTAGCTAGAGAACTAAGGGATAAGTTTAGCAAAATTCTTTCTATGGCACCAGAGGTAGTCTAAAAAGAGGCAAATATGAGCTTAGCAATTAAAAAAGGTGATAAGGTAACAATACTTTGCGGTAAAGACAAAGGTAAAAGCGGCAAAGTTTTAGAAGTGCTTAAAGGTGATTCACGTATTGTTGTCGAAGGTTTGAACTTGGCTAAAAAACATCTTCGTAAACGTTCAGAAAGTGAGCCGGGAGGAATAAAAGAAATTCCAATGCCTTTACATCTTTCAAAGGTCTCTTTAGTGTGTACAAGTTGCGCAAAACCAGTAAGGTTTGGCATGAAAATATTAAAAGATAAAAGTAAAATAAGGGTGTGTAAGAAATGTCAGCAGGAGATTTGAAAGAAAAATATTTACCACGGTTATTGAAAGATTACAGGGAAACTGTAATCCCTAAAATGCAGGAAAAATTCGGCTACAAAAATCGTTTAGCTGTTCCCAAGCTCATTAAAATTGTTATTAACATGGGTGTTGGCGCGGCTATTACAGATCCAAAGCTTACCGAAAAAGCCGCTGAAGAACTTGCGATAATCAGCGGGCAGAAAGCAAAAATCTGCCGTTCGCGTAAGCCAATATCAAATTTTAAATTAAAAAAAGGTGTTCCTGTGGGGTGCTGTGTTGTCATGCGCAGATATCGTATGTATGAATTCCTGGACAGGTTTATTACTGTAGCCAGCCCCCGCATACGAGATTTTAGGGGTTTTTCTCCTAATTCATTTGACGGCGGCGGTGGATATACTTTCGGCCTCACAGAACAGAACGTTTTTGCCGAACTTGAGGCTGATAAAATTACACGCGCGCAAGGCATGAATATCACGCTTCACACAAGCGCAAAAACCGACAAAGAAGCTAGAGAATTATTGACTTTACTCGGATTTCCTTTTAGGAGGTAAGATGGCAACGACCGCAAAAATTGAAAAATGGAAAAGAGAAAAAATTAAACCAAAATTTTCGACACGTTACCGCAATCGCTGCCGTTTGTGCGGCAGGCCGCGCGGCTACATGAGGGATTTTGAATTATGCCGTATTTGTTTTAGGCAGTTAGCCTGGCAGGGAGTCATACCAGGATTAAAGAAAGCAAGCTGGTAATAATTAAAACGGAGAAATATGAGTAGAACAGATTTAGTTGCGGATGTATTTACGATTATAAGGAATGCCATAAAGGTAAAAAAAGATGAGACCCTTATACCTTATTCAAAGGTAGTTTTAAAGATTTGCGAAATTCTTAAGCGCGAGGGTTATCTTGAGAATTTTAAAGAAGTAGATCTGGGCCAGTTTAAAAACATAAAGATCTATTTTAAGTATGACGGAAAAAAAAGTGTTATCAGTCAGATAAAGAAGGTATCAAAACCAGGAAGAAGGATCTATGTGAATAAACTAAAAATTCCTTCGGTTTTAAACGGTTATGGTATAGCTTTGATTTCTACCTCTTCGAACATTCTTACCGACAAAGAAGCGCGCGAAAAAGGGATTGGCGGCGAATATATAGGGTCAATTTGGTAAAATCTCGTTCAAAATTAAAATTTGACAACGGGATAAATTATAAAATATAACAATATGTCAAGAATAGGAAAACAACCAGTAGTACTGCCAAAAGGCGTAAAAGCGTCTCTTACGGGAAGCACTCTTTTAATAGAAGGTGCCAAAGGCAAACTTGATTTGAATATTCCCCGAGGAATTAGCGTCGAAGTTTCCAGCGATAATGTCATAGTGAAAAGAAATAGCGAAGAAAAAGCTATACGTAGTGTTCATGGCACGATCCGGGCGTTAATTAACAATATGGTTAAAGGCGTGGTTGGTGGTTACAAAAAAGAGCTTGATATTGTTGGAACCGGATATAAGGCCGCAATGAAGGGGACAACCCTTAATCTTGCGATGGGATTTTCGCATCCGGTTGATATAGTTGTTTCCAAGGATTTGAAAGTTACTGTACCTAATCCTAACCGTATAATTATTGAAGGTATTGATAAACAGAAAGTTGGAGAATTTGCGGCAAATTTGCATAAAATTTATCCGCCTGAGCCTTATAAAGGCAAAGGGATAAGATACGTTGGCGAGGAAGTAAAAAAGAAATTAGGAAAAGCATTAGCGAAATAATATAAGGGGATTTTAAATGAAGCAACCGGGAAGAAAAGGAAGACATGAAAGAGTTACGGATAGAATGCAGGGAACCGCAACCAAACCTCGTTTGGTTGTTTTTCGCAGCAAGAAACATATTTACGCTCAGCTGATTAATGATGATCAGAATAAGGCGATTGCCGGGTGTTCGACGCTTGGTAAAGAATTTAAAGCGAAGAATATTAAAACTAGCGATAAAACTGCCGCCAAAGAAATCGGAAAATTAATTGCGGAAAAAGCACTTGCGTTAGGCATCAAAGAAGCTTGTTTTGACAGGGCAGGTTATCTTTATCATGGAAGGGTAGAAGCTCTTTCGCAAGGGGCAAGAGAAGGAGGGTTAAAATTTTGAACGTGCAAAATAGACAACACCAAAATACGCAGGCACAAGGACAAGGGCAGGAAAAAGCCTTTCTTGAAAAAGTTATTTTTATAAATAGGGTAACAAAAGTAACTAAAGGTGGAAAAAATCTTGGATTTTCCGCTCTTGTAGTCGTTGGAGACCAGGATGGTTCAGCAGGTTTTGCCTTGGGTAAAGCTAATGAAGTTGCTGAGGCAATTAAAAAAGGCATTAAGAAGGCGAAAAAAAGCCTTGTTGTGATAAATAAAAAGGGTACCACTATACCACATGAAGTTCATGGAGATTTTGGAGCTGTGGCTATTCTTCTTAAGCCGGCATTGGATGGGACAGGAGTAATTGCCGGCTCAACGATACGCGCAATATGCGAATGTGCGGGTATCCACAATATTTTGACAAAAATTTTGAAAAAATCTACCAATCCCGTAAACGTAGTAAAGGCAACATTTATGGCTTTTAACCAATTAAAAAAGGCACAATAATGGATTTATCAAGCGTAAAAACAAATAATAAAAGAAAAACTCCTAAAAGGCTCGGCAGGGGTTCAGGCAGTGGTTGGGGTAAACGTTCCGGCAGAGGCGATAAAGGTGCCGGGTCGAGATCAGGTAAAGTTTTGCCATATATTGGTTTTAATGGCGGTAATGTTCCGTACGCGCGAAAAATACCCAAAAGAGGCTTTAACGTTTATAAAAAATATATTTTCCAAGTAGTTAACTTGGGCGATATTCAGGAAAAAATTAAAGATATAAAAGAAATTGATCTTAATGTTTTGATGGAAGCGAAACTAATCAATGATGCCGAAAAGCCTGTTAAAATTCTTGCGGATATAAAAGAAAAATTATCGCTTAAAGCAACATTTAAAGCAGACAGTTTTTCTGCTAAAGCAAAGAAAGCTATTGAGGACGCAGGAGGAAAGGCAGAATGTTTGAAGCGGTAAAGAATATATTCAAGATAGAAGAGCTTAAGAAAAAAGTTCTTATAACGCTTGCTCTTCTTATAGTTTATAGAGTTGGTTGCTATGTACCGACGCCCGGAATAGATACTTTTGCTTTAAATAAGTTCTTTGAAAATTTGGCGAAAACTCAAGGGCAAACTCTAATTGGCATGCTTGGATTATTTTCCGGCGGCGCTCTTGACCGTTTAAGTATATTCGCTTTGGGCGTTATGCCATATATATCAAGTTCAATCATTATGCAGCTCTTAACCGCAGTAATACCTGCCCTTGAAAGGCTTGCCAAAGAAGGTAAAGCCGGTTATGAAAAGATAAATCAGTATACACGGTATATGACATTTTTTTTATGTGCCGTGCAGGGTTTATTCTTGGCTCTTTGGCTTGAAAATCCGAGTAATTTTCAGGGTATAAGCATGGTTCCGAATCCCGGATTTACTTTTAAGTTTATCACGGTTATGACGCTTACCTGTGGAACGATTTTTATTATGTGGTTGGGAGAACAGATACAGGAAAGGGGCGTGGGTAATGGTATTTCGCTTATAATCATGGCGAGCATCATTTCAAGAATGCCGCAGTCTTTATATCAATTGGTTGTTCTTTATTCGCCAATGGATGCATCAAAAAGGCAGATACCGCTAACAACGCTTATCGCGCTTTTAGTTTTGTGGATTATTGTTGTTTTGGCGGTTATACTTTTTACACAGGCACAAAGGCGCATTCCCGTTCAATACGGTAAACGAGTAGTTGGCAGGCGTGTTTACGGTGGGCAAAGCACATATCTGCCTATTAAGGTTGATATGTCGGGTGTTATCGCGATAATTTTTGCGCAAAGCGTTATTCTTTTTCCGGCAACGCTGGCTACGTTTTTACCAAGTAAATTCAAGCTAGCGATTTTTTTGCAAACCCTTCTTCAAGAAAGAGGTTTGTGGTATAACTTAATTTATGTTCTTTTAATATTTTTCTTTATGTATTTTTATACGGCAATTGTTTTTAACCCGCAAGAAATTTCTAATAATTTAAAGAAATATGGTGGTTTTATTCCGGGAATACGGCCGGGGAAAACAACCGGCGATTATCTTGATTTTGTTGCTACCCGTATCGTGTTTGTTGGAGCGCTGTATATCGCGCTAATCGCTGTTTTACCTGGCGGTATTATGCAGGTTTTTAACGTACCATCTTACGCTCTTGCTTCGTTTTTTGGAGGCACAACACTTTTAATTATGGTGGGAGTTGTCCTTGATACAATGAAGCAGATAGAAGGCCAGCTTCTCGTAAGGCATTACGAAGGTTTTATTAAAGGCAGCGCCTTAAAAGGCCGTCGTTAAAGTAGAAGCGGATATCCGTTTCTTATAAATAAAGGATAAAATGAAAATAATTCTTTTTGGCGCACCTGGCTCAGGCAAAGGCACACAGGCGACAGTTTTAAGCGAGAATTTTAAACTAAGAAGAATATCTTTAGGGGATATTTTCAGGGAAGAAGTAAAGAAGGACAGCAAACTCGGAAAAGAAGTAAAAAATTACATGGAAAAAGGTTTACTGGTTCCGGATGAGCTGGTTTCAAGAGTCGTAGAAGAGAGCGTTAATGAGGATAATTTTCTTCTTGATGGTTATCCACGAAATATCAATCAGGCTAAAACGCTTGATGGAATTTTGAAAAAGCAGGGAAAAGATATCGACGTTTTTATTAATCTTGAAGTTGACGAGAAAACAATAATCGAACGCCTTTCCAAAAGGCTTGTGTGTAATAAATGCGGGGCAAATTATCATTTGGTTAATATGCCTCCAAAAAAAGATAATGTTTGCGATAAGTGTGGTTCAGAGTTAATGCAGAGAAAAGACGATACCCCTACGGTCATAAAAAAACGTTGGGAAGTATTTTTAAAAGAAAATAAAAGTTTAATTGATTTTTACGATAAGAAGAAGAAATTACTAACTGTGGATGCAAGGGGCAACAAGGATGAAGTTTTTGCCCGTATTAAAACGAAGCTTTCATGATAGAGCGGCTCTCTGAAAATGATTTTACCGATATGCGAACCGCGGGTAGGGTTGCGGCCGGCATATTAAAAAAACTTGGCAGGCTTATTAAGCCGGGGATAACGACGAAACAGCTTGAGGAAAGTTTCGATAATTATCTTAAAAGTTATCCGGAAATGTCCGGAGCGTTTCGCGGATTTATGGGTTACCCCGCATCTTTGTGCATATCGATTAACGAAGAAGTTATCCATGGCATCCCTAAGATTTCAGTGGTTATTAAAGATGGGGATGTGGTGAGTATAGATTTAGGAATAAAATATAAAGGGCTCTTTGTAGAT
>JBAYMZ010000038.1:0-9336 GCA_041663385.1 Candidatus Omnitrophota bacterium | reverse complement strand
TAATGAAATGAGCATTTCTCCTTCCGTGGGTGCGCTTAGCAATTATCTTGCAAAAATTACTTCGATGCCGGCTTACAACCGCATAAAGAATGAGCTTGAATCTTTTCTGGAAAATTTTTCTTTAACTAAAAATTTTGCTCCCAAGGCTAAAAAATTGCAGGAAGCCCTTAAGGGGTTAATTGTTCCCGGAATGTTTTTTGAAGAACTTGGGTTTAGGTATTTCGGGCCGATTGACGGCCACGATTTTAATAAATTAATACCGACATTAAAAAACGTTATTTCTCTCAAAGGCCCGAGAATACTGCATATACTTACCAAAAAAGGAAAAGGGTATAAACCTTCGGAGGGTAATCCTGAAGATTTTCATAGTTCATCAGCGTTTGATATCCGAACTGGCGTGGCTTTAAAAGAATCTAAAGACGGCTTTGGCGAAGTTTTTGCAAAAAAACTTATCGCGCTTGCAGAAATCGATGAAAGGATAACCGCAATTACCGCGGCTATGCCAAAAGGCACCGGGCTTAACTTGTTTAAGGAAAAATTTCCCTCGCGATTCTTTGATGTTGGTATAGCTGAAGGGCACGCTGTTGGTTTTGCAAGCGGCCTTGGTAAAGCCGGCCTTAAGCCGGTAGTCGCGATTTATTCAACATTTCTGCAAAGGGCATTTGACCAGATAATCCATGATGTTGCCCTGCAAAATTTAAATGTTTTGTTTGCCATTGACCGTGCCGGAGCTGTCGGAGAAGACGGGCCAACGCATCACGGTGTTTTTGATATTGGTTATTTAAGAATGATTCCAAATATGGTTTGCATGGCGCCAAAAGACAAAGAAGAGCTTGAGGATATGTTAGAGTTTGCCATTTCCCAGAACAAGCCGTCCAGTATTCGTTATCCAAAGGGCGAAGCTTATTCCCTGGGTTTTCGCGAGAAGGTTTCGCTCGGCAAATCTCAGGTGCTCCTTGAAGGAAAAGATGTCTGCATTATTGCGTTAGGCTCAATGGTTAAAGAGGCAATTGATTGCGCGGCTTTACTTAAAGAAGAAGGCATTAATCCATTTTTAGTAAACGCGCGGTTCATAAAACCTTTAGATGAAGAATTGCTTAAATATATCGGTAAAAATTTTAAATTAGTTATTACCATAGAGGAAGGTAATTTACTTTGCGGTTTCGGCGGCGCTGTCATGGAATTTTATGAGAAAGAAGATTTATCCGAAAAAATAAAATTAATCCGCGCCGGTTTTCCCGATGAGTTTATAACTTTTGCTTCGCGGCAGCAACTATTTAAATTATACGGCTTGGACGCTCAATCGCTCAAAAATCGCATAAAACAAGCCATTAGAGAAGAAGTCCGGTTAGAAAAATGACAAATTCGTTTGAAGTTTCCATACAGAAAGATAAATGTAAGGGGTGCCAGCTTTGTGTATATTTTTGTCCGGCCAAACACCTTGAAGCATCCCCTGATTCAAATAAAAGAGGCGTAAAGTACGTTATCAAAAAGGAAGCATCTAAGTGCAGCGGCTGCGGATTCTGTTTTCTGGTATGTCCTGATTGCTGTATTGAGGTTTTGGGGGTAACGAAAATAGAAGATAGAGAATAGAAGATAGAAGGAAAAAACAAAAAATCACCTTTCAATTTTCGCCCTTCACCCTTCTATCTTCAAACGATTGAGATATGAAGAAAATCAAAGTAACTAAAATACTGATGAGTGGGAATGAAGCGATGGCAGAGGCTGCCATAAAAGCAGGCTGTTTTTTTTACGCCGGCTATCCTATAACCCCGCAAAACGAAATACCATCTTACATGGCCAAAAGGATGCGTGAGCTGGGCCGCGTATTTATTCAAGCTGAGAGTGAATTAGCCGCGATAAATATGATTTTTGGCGCGGCAGCCACAGGCGTGCGCTCGTTGACAAGTTCTTCAAGCCCGGGGGTATCGCTCAAGCAGGAAGGGATATCTTATATTGCTGGAGCTCAACTTCCCGCGGTCATAATTAATGTTATGCGCGGCGGCCCTGGCTTAGGAAATATTGCTTCATCTCAGAGCGATTATTTTCAATCAACCAGAGGCGGTGGCCACGGGGATTATTACACGCCGGTGCTGGCCCCATCTTCTCCTGAAGAAGCAGCTAAATTAGTTTTACTCGGTTTTGATATGGCAGATTTTTACCGGACACCGGTTTTGATTTTAGCTGATGCAATCGTGGGGCAAATGATGGAAGGAGTAGAATTTTCTTCAAAAAGCGAGTTCAAGAAAAAACTTCCTCCTAAAAACTGGGCGCTTACAGGCGCGTCAAACCGGCCAGCAAACATAGCAAAATCTTTTTTCCTTAAAGAGGGAGCGCTTGAGGCTCATAACGAAAGGCTTAGGGAAAAATGGGAAAAAATAAAACAAAACGAACAAAGAAGTTCCACTTATAAAACCGAAGACGCGAAATATCTGATTGTCGCCTATGGTTCCGAAGCAAGAATCGCCCAAGAGGCAGTGGATATGCTGCGCGCCAAAAAAATTAAGGCCGGGCTATTTAGGCCGATTACTCTTTGGCCATATCCGGAAAAAAATCTAAAAGCAGTTTCTAAAAATATAAAAAAAGTATTTGTTGTTGAGCAGTCGCTTGGGCAAATGGTTGAAGACGTAAGATTGAGCATCCCTTATAAAGAGATCCATTTCCTGGGAAAATCCGGCGGAGGAATTCCTCTTGCGAAAGAAATCGTAAAGTTCGTCGAAAAAGTAACACGCAACAAGTAACAGGCATCACGTTCAGAACGTGTTATCTGCTGCGTGATATAGGTTTGAATACTATGATAAATAAATTTACTAAACCGGCATCACTTAGGGAGGTTTCTACTCATTATTGCCCCGGCTGCGGACATGGAATTTTACACCGGCTGGTTGCGGAAGTTATAGATGAGTTAAACCTTAGAGGAAAAATTATTGGCGTTGCGCCGGTTGGCTGCGCGGTTGTGGCTTATGATTATTGGGATTTTGATGTTTCCGAGGCCGCGCATGGAAGAGCTTTGGCAGTTGCAACTGGTATTAAAAGATGCCGTCCACAAAATATTGTTTTTACTTATCAGGGCGATGGAGACTTGGTTTCTATCGGCATGGCAGAAACAATGCATGCGGCAAATCGCGGAGAAAATGTTACTTGTATTTTTGTGAATAATGCCTGCTACGGGATGACTGGCGGCCAGATGGCGCCTACCACATTAGTCGGCCAACCGACTGTAACAACCCCTTGGGGTAGAAATCCAAAATACGGTGAAGGATGGCCGATTAAACTTAGCGAGATCCTTGCCGGCTTAGAAGGGGTGAATTTTGCGGTTCGTTCAAGCGTGTCCAACCCAAAACAAATTATGCAAACCCGCGAGCACATTAAAAAAGCTTTTCTTAACCAAATCGAGGGTAAAGGATTTTCCATTGTTGAGGTTTTGAGCCCCTGCCCTACAGTTTGGCAAAAGAGCCCTACAGATGCCATGAAATGGATAGATGAGGAAATGGTTAAAACGTTTCCGTTAGGGATTATAAAGAATATTTAAATGATTTGTGTAATGTGTAAAGTGTAAGGTGGGTGTAATGGTTTTATGTGTAAAGCCATTACACAAATAAACATTCCACCGGCATTACACATTACACGTTAAACTTTACACAAAAATCGTTGTAATAGTTAATAAAAAAATGACATTAAATATACTACTATCCGGTTTCGGTGGCCAAGGACTAATGAGCCTTGGTAAACTTGTGGCAACTGCTGCCATAAGAGAGGGCAAATTTGCCACATACTTTCCTTCTTACGGCCCGGAAGTAAGAGGCGGAACCGCTTACTGTTTTGTAAGGGTTGCGGATAGCCCTATTTCCTCACCGTTGATTGATAGCCCGGATGCAGCGATACTTTTAAACCAGCAATCCATTGATAAATTTAAAGCAATGTTTAGCAAGAAATGCTTTCTTATATTAAATTCCGATCTTGTTAAGGATAAATCGCAAATTAAAACCAAAGAGGTAGTTTCTTTAGCGCTTAACAAAATTGCTTTAGAAAGCGGCAATATTAAATGCGCGAATGTTGCCGCGCTTGGCGCGCTTCTAAAATTAAAACCCGGCATTTTAAAACAATCAACTATAGTTGAAATCATAAAAGAAATATTTTGTAATAATAAAGAACTTCTGGATCAAAACATAAAAGCCCTACATAAAGGAGAGAAAAATGCCAACTGTTAGATTCGCACCTTCGCCAACTGGCTACCTGCATATTGGCGGAGCAAGGACTTGTCTTTTTAACTGGTTATACGCGCGCCACACAAACGGAAAATTTATTCTTCGCATTGAGGATACTGATTTGGCCCGTTCCAAGCAGGAATATCTCGATGAAATTATGGAAAGCATAAAGTGGTTGGGGATGGATTGGGATGAAATCTATTATCAATCAAAAAGATTTGATTTATACCGCGATTATGCCGAAAAGCTTGTCGGTAGCGGTAAGGCTTACAAGAAAGACGACGCCGTATTTTTTAAATATGATTTTGCTAATGTGGAAATTGATGATGTGATTCGCGGGAAAATTGTTTTTAACGAACTGCCCAAAGAAGAGGAAGTAATCATTAAAAAAGACGGCACGCCAACTTATAATTTTAGCTGCTGTATCGATGATGCGCTTATGGAAATGTCGCTTGTTATAAGAGGAGAGGATCATATTTCCAATACGCCAAAGCAGATTTTAATGTATAAGGCCCTTGGGCTTAAAGTGCCGCAGTTTGCTCACGTGCCATTAATTATGTCTGAAGAAGGCGGAAGAATGTCTAAGCGTTACGGAGCAACCTCTATTCGCGAATACAAAGAGGAAGGTTATTTAGCTGAAGCAATTGCCAATTATCTTTTGCTTTTAAGCTGGTCTCCCGGTGGCAATCGAGAAATAATTACGCTTAATGAGGCCAAAGATATTTTCGAAATCAAAAAAGTCAATAAAACCGCCGCGGCCTTTTCCATGGATAAATTAAACTGGATAAATGGAGAATACATCAAGAAAAAAAGCCCCGAGGAATATATTGTATTGGTAGAGGAGTATTTGAAGGGCAAAGATTTTTTACCGGCCAATGTTGATAAGGAATATACCAAAAAAGTCTTTCTGCTTTTTAAAGACCGGCTTTCCAAACTCTCGGATTTATTTGTCCGGGCCAGATTTTGTTTTTACGATGATTATACTTACGACGAAGATACTAAAGAGATCTTGCAGCGTAATTTATCCAAAGAAATAGGTGTATTGGCAGACAAATTTTCCGCTCTCACGAATTTTAATCATGCCGAAGTAGAACAGGAATTCCGTAAAGTGGCCACTGATTTGGGCCTTAAAACCAAGGAATTAGTACATCCGGTCAGAGTTGCGCTTTCCGGAAAAAAAGTCGGCCCTAGCTTATTCGAAACCATAGAAGTCCTTGGTAAGGAACGAGTTGTTGCTATGCTTAAGCGGTTAATTGATTATTGGAATGCCAGCAAATGAAGCCTAATTTTGTTACGGAAATTATTGATGAACATAATAAAACCGGACGTTTCCAGGGGCGCGTGCATACGCGTTTTCCGCCGGAGCCAAACGGCTACCTGCATATTGGCCACGCTAAAGCAATTTATCTAAATTATTCCATCACCAAACAATATAACGGAAAATTTAATCTGCGTTTTGATGACACTAATCCTTGCAAAGAAGAACAGGAATATGTTGATTCGATTATCGAGGATGTAAAGTGGTTAGGCGCGGATTATGAGGACAGGCTTTTTTATGCCTCGGATTATTTTGAGCAAATGTATGAATATGCTGCCGCGCTGATTAAAAAAGGTAAAGCCTATGTTTGCGATTTAGACGGCGAGCAGATCCGCCAATTTCGCGGCGCTTTAAACGCTCCGGGCAAAGACAGCCCTTTTCGGAACCGTACACCGGAAGAAAACCTGGATTTGTTTACGAGAATGCGTAAAGGAGAATTCCCTGACGGTGCAAAAACCCTACGCGCAAAAATAGACATGGCGCACCCTAATTTCAATTTGCGCGATCCAATAATGTACCGTATCCTGCATTCAACCCATCATCGAACAAAAGATGCATGGTGTATTTATCCCACCTATGATTGGGCCCATGGCCTGGAAGATTCGATTGAAAAAATTACGCACTCGATATGTACACTTGAATTTGAGAATCATCGGCCCTTGTATGATTGGTTTATTGACGAATTAGGGATATTTCATCCTCAGCAAATTGAATTTGCCCGCCTCAATATTACCTACACAGTATTAAGCAAACGCAAGCTTCTGGAATTAGTGCAGGGTAATTTTGTCAGCGGTTGGGATGATCCGCGTATGCCAACGCTTGCCGGGCTTCGCCGCCGGGGCTATACTAAAGAGGCCCTGCATAATTTTTGTGAAGAAATCGGCGCGGCTAAATTTAACAGCACAATTGATGTGGGCGTTCTGGAAGAAGCAGTACGTGGTGTCTTAAACAAAACCGCAGCGCGCGTTATGGCTGTACTTAGGCCAATTAAAGTTACTATTCTGAATTATCCGGAAGGAAAAGCCGAAGAGCTTGAAGCAGTAAATAATCCCGAAGATGCTTCCATGGGAACCCGCAAAATATTTTTTTCCCGGGAGCTTTATATTGAGCAGGATGATTTTCGTGAAAATCCTCCCAAAGAATTTTTCCGTCTTTCCCCGGGAAAAGAAGTGCGTTTGCGTTATGCCTATTTTATTAAATGCGAAGAAGTAATTAAGGATAAAGAAGGCAATGTCATAGAATTAAAATGCAGTTATGATCCGCAAACCCGCGGGGGAAATGCTCCGGATGGCCGCAAGGTAAAAGCAACAATTCATTGGGTATCGGCTAAAAAAAGTTTCGATGCGCAAATTAACCTTTACGACCGGCTTTTTACTAATCCTGACCCGGAAAATGTTGAGGCAGGTCAAGATTATAAAACTAATATTAATCCGCACTCATTAGAAATCATTACAACTGCTAAACTGGAACCTTCACTTCAAATAGCCAAGCAGGGTGAGCGTTTTCAATTTGAACGCCTTGGTTATTTTTGCCTGGATAGCAAAACTTCTGGAGAAAAAGAAGTTTTTAACCGCATCGTTACCCTAAGAGATACTTGGGCAAAGATAGAGAAAAATCTCAAAAGAAAGCTATAGAATAATTAATTCCTTTTGCTAAGATTTAAACAGGAGGCATAAGGTTCCCCCCCACCCGTTATAATGTTTTACGATATAGATTGGTTTTATTTTGGTATTTCAAGGTAAAATATTTTTCTTTAACTGTTTTATCGTGTAACAATATTTAAGATTTACACATACATAGAGATTGTTGACTTCAACTAAAAATAGATTATTTTAATGAAAAATCTTAAAATAATATTTTTCACCGGTTTAATTCTAATTATTATATTCTCAGTATTCCTGCCGTGCTTAAAGAATGATTTTGTTGCTTTGGATGATAGCGCATATATAACAGAAATTATATCTTTACGGCACACATCTTTGCAAAGCATAAAATATATTTTTACGTCTTTTTTTTTAACTATGTATCAACCGCTCAACCGAGTATCTTATTTGTTTGAATCAAAGTTTTTTGGGTTAAATCCTTTTCCATATCATTTAGCAAACGTTATTCTGCACCTTATTAATTGCTTATTTGTGTTTTGGCTGATTTATTTACTTTCCGGAAAAATAGCCATATCTTCAATAGCAACTATTTTGTTTGCCATACATCCCTTGCGAGTAGAGCCGGTTGCTTGGGTTAGCGGACGGCAAGACTTGCTTTGTGCACTTTTCTTTTTACTGACAATTATCTATTATTGCTATTATTTGCGGGGAAGAAAGATCAATAAATACTACTATTTTTCTTTGGTTTTATTTATTTTTTCTCTTTTATCCAAGGCAATGGCGGTAACTCTACCGGTAATATTAATTTTTGTGGATTATCTTTTTCACAGAAAGCCAGATAAAAAAATGTTTTTGGATAAGGTTCCTTTTTTCATTCTGTCTTTTGTTTTCGGCTTAGTCGCTATTATTGGCAAGTATTTAAGTGGGGCGCTAAGAAGCGATAATTTAGCTACTCTTTTAAATAAGTTTGTAATCGCTGTTAGTAGTATCGCATTTTATATTAACAAGATATTGTTCCCCGTTAAGCTTTCTTGTTTTTACCCTTATTACGTGATAGGTGGTAAGCCATTTTTTTTATATTCTTTGGTGGTCTTTACGGTTTTAGTTATCGCTATGATTTTGTCCAGCAGATATACCAGAAAAGTTGTTTTTGGTGGTGCATTTTTCCTGGTTGCTATTCTGCCTGTTTTACAGCTTGTCCCGATAAACTTATCTATAGCTGCTGACCGCTATACTTATGTTTCATCTATCGGCTTGGTTTATATTATAGCTTGTGGATGCGTTTGGGTATATACAAAGAGAATGAAATATACTTTATGGGTAAATTTTTTTCTTTCGGTGCTATTGATAACAGCAATAGTTACCTTATCTTATTTAACTTGGGAAAGGTGCCAGGTATGGAGAGATGATCTTACCTTGTGGAATGATGCATTGGGCAATTATGTCAATGTTGATTTAATCTATAATAACCGCGGTGCTGCTTATAGTGCAAAAGGTAACTATAATCAGGCGATTGCTGACTATAGTAAGACGATCGAATTGAATCCTAATTTTTTCGAAGCTTACGATAATCGCGGTATTGTTTATATTCATAATGGTAACTATAGCCAGGCTATTCTTGATTTTACCAAAGCCATTGAAATAAATCATAAATATGCCAATGCTTATTATAATCGCGCTGGCGCCTATGTTAATATAAACAATTATGACAAAGCTATATCAGACTTTTCCAAAGTTATAGAATTAGAACCCGGTTATTGTGCTGATGCTTATTATGGACGAGCAAAAGCTTATTGGGCAAAACAAGAATATGATAAAGCCTGGCAAGATATTCACATTGTAGAAGGCTTAGGATTTAAGATTGATCCTATTTTTTTTAAAGGGTTAGAGAAATCTAATGTGCCACAGGGAAAGAAAAGTAAATCCATACCAATCCTAAAGCAGTAAGGCTTTATGCACTTTTTCAACAATTCGAGTATCTAAAAGTTACAAAAGATGGATTTTGGCATGCCCGAAAATAAATATCCCCGCCTAAATGGCGGGGTTTTTGCTATGGAGATTAAGAAGAGGGGGCGATTATATACCCTAAGTACTTAGTCTTTAAGCATTCAGGACTTTATCGCCCCCTGGGGTTAGGCATAAAGTCTGCAACCCCTCATGTTGGCCTGAATGTTGTTTTAAAGAAAGTAACTTCTTAGGGTCAATT
>JBAYMZ010000037.1:0-9412 GCA_041663385.1 Candidatus Omnitrophota bacterium | reverse complement strand
GATATGGGCGATATCGTTGGCGTTAAAGGCAAACTTTTTAAAACCCACACCGGAGAACCCACAATACTTGTAGATGAACTTAAATTGCTTTCTAAAATAATTTTGCCGCTACCTGAGAAATGGCACGGTTTAAAAGATGTTGAAGTACGTTACCGTCAGCGCTATCTTGACCTGATTTCAAATCCGGAAGTTATGGCGACATTCCAGAAACGTTCCCGTATTATTTCACTTGTCCGGGATTTTTTTAATAAGCTCAATTATGTTGAAGTTGAAACTCCAATGCTTCATACTATAGCCGGCGGCGCAGCCGGAAGGCCTTTTTTGACTCACCATAATGCTAATGATTGCGATGTTTATTTGAGGATTGCTCCGGAGCTTTATCTTAAACGGCTTCTCGTCGGTGGGTTTGACCGCGTCTATGAGATGAATAGAAGTTTCAGGAATGAAGGCACATCAGCAAGGCATTCTCCGGAATTTACTATGCTTGAGGCTTATTGCGCTTATCATAATTATGATTATATGATGAAAATTTGTGAAGATCTGTTTTCTTCTTTGATGATGGAAATTAACGGTTCATTAATATTAGACTACCAGGGCCTGAAGATAGATTTTACGCCTCCTTGGCAGAGGATTTCTTTTGCAAAGATCTTTCAGGATGAATTCGGAATTCTGCCGGATGATTCCGAAGAGGCCTTCCTGCAAAAAATAAATTCCAAACTGCAATCGAATTCCAAGGCTTTAAGCCGCACGCAGGTTTTAAATATAACCGAGGAGCTTATCGAAAAACATTATCCTAAAGATAAGCCGGCTTTTATCATGGACTTTTTTACCTGGACTTCGCCGCTTGCGAAAAAGAAAAAAGATAACCCTAACCTTGTTGAACGGTTTGAGCTTTTTATCGCCGGCCTGGAAGTCGCTAATGCTTACTCGGAATTGAATGACCCTATTGAGCAGAAAGAGCGTTTTGAAGCGCAGATGAAAGAAGAGGAAGAGCTTCCCAAGAAAATTGACAATGATTTTTTAATCAGCCTTGAGTACGCCATGCCTCCGGCGACAGGTTTAGGCATAGGGATAGACAGGTTAGTTATGTTGCTTTTGAATCAGCCATCGATACGGGATGTTATTCTCTTTCCGCTATTGAAACCTCTTGAGGATATGAATGATAGAGTAACGAAGGACGATGGACGAGAGACGAAGGACGATAAATAATAATATTCGAATCATCGTCTTTCGTCCTTCTTCCTTTGTCCCTCGGAACTCCGGAAGTATATTATAAAAATATGACCGAACTGTACTTAGCTAAGCGTTATCTATTCCGGGGAAAGGCAAAACACGTTTCTTTTATCAGCGTAATTTCCTGCCTTGGCGTTGCCCTTGGCGTTGCCGCCTTAATTATTGTAATATCTGTGATGAACGGATTTGACAATGATCTTATGGACCGCCTGCTTAAATTTAATTATCATTTAACGGTAGAAAGCTTGGACAGGGATTTACTCCCCAAAATAAAGGATCGAATTGATAAAAATAAAGAAGTCGAAAGTTCTTCAATCGTTCTTCAGACCCAGGTTTTTGCGAAAGTTGATAAATATATTGTGCCTTTAATGGTTAAGGGTATTGACCTTAACGATAAAAATGAAATCAAAAGTTTTTCCCAATATCTAAAAAAAGATTTTAAAAATGAAGGATTTTTTATCGGCGAAGGGCTTTACGAACGCCTTGGCCTTCAGGAAGGAATTGAATACTATCCGCTGGATAAGGATTTTAAGCTTAAAAATGGCAAAATTCGCGGGTTTTTTAAATATGGCATTTATGATATTGACAATAATTACTTAATTATGGATTTGGAACAGGCAAAAAATCTTTCGCCTAATTATTATATGTTTATTGGCTTAAGGATAAAGAGCCCATTGGATGCGGAAAAAATAAAAAGCAAATTGCTGAAAGAATTTCCTCATGGCTTAATGGTTGGCACCTGGATGGATAATCAGGCTTTGCTTTCTGCTTTACAGCTTGAGAAGCTGACTATGTTTGTACTGTTGAGCCTGATCACGCTGGTCGCGTCATTTAATATTTTTGCTACTTTAATGGTTAAGGTTGTTGAGAAGACAAAAGATATAGGCATACTAAAGGCGCTGGGTTTTACCAGCAGAAAGATTTTGGTGATATTCAGTTTACAGGGATTAATTTTAGGTTTTATCGGAGTATTTTTAGGTGTCGTCATAGGCTTAGGCTTGTGCATCCTTATGCAGGAATACCACTTTGTAAAAATTCCGGTTGATATCTATTCTATTGAATATTTGCCGGTGTATATTAATTACCGTGATGTATTTTTTGTCGCTATTGTCGGGCTTTTGTTTGCTTTTATTTCCAGTTTATTTCCGGCGATAAGAGCATCCCGAATGGCTCCGTGTGAGGCTTTACGATATGAATGATAACAGGGTGCAGGGTTAAGATGAGACAAGAAAAAACTCGTTTTTTATTTTCTATACTGAACCCTGATCCCTGTACCCTGCAACCTGAACAATGCGGAAGAGGTCAAGATGAGTAACCTGATGCAGCTTAGTGGAGTTTCTAAAACGTTTCACAACGGACAGGAAGAAGTCAGCGCGCTTAAAAATATTGATATAAATCTTCATGTCCAGGATTATCTTGCGATTATCGGCCCTTCAGGTGCCGGGAAATCTACGCTTTTACATATAATCGGTGGCCTGGACGAGCCTACAAGCGGTAAGGTGATATGCCACGATAAGGATATTTATTTAATGAAAGAAAAAGAACGCGCGTCTTGGCGGAATTCCAAGGTTGGGTTTGTTTTTCAGTTTTATCATTTAATAGAAGAGTTGAATGTTTTAGAAAATGTTGCCATAAGCGCATTTTCCGAATCCGGAAAATCAGCTTTTAAAAAGGGTGAAAAGTTGTTAGAATATTTAGAGATAGCCGGTAGGAAAAATTTTTTTCCATCACAGTTGTCAGGCGGCGAAAAACAAAAAGTAGCATTAGCACGCGCCCTCATCAATGAACCAGAGATTATCCTTTGTGATGAGCCTACGGGAAATTTGGATAAATATTCACAAGATAAAGTTATCGAGCTTCTTGAAAAGTTAAATAAAGAAAAAGGAAAGACAATAGTTATTGTTACGCATAATCTTGAACTGGCAAAAAGAGCAAAAAAAGTTATAACTTTAAAAAGCGGAGAAATAATGGAGGAGTCATGAAGATTTATTTAAACGGTAAAATAGTTGATAAAAATGAAGCTAAAGTTTCTGTTTTTGACCATGGGTTCTTGTACGGCGATGGAGTATTTGAGGGCATCCGCGCTTACAACTGCCTTGTGTTTAAATTACAGGAACATATCGACAGGCTTTATGAGTCAGCTCATTCGATTATGCTGCCTATTAAATTAACCAGAAAAGAAATGATGCAAGTTACGGTTGATACGCTAAAAGCAAATAATTTAAAAGATGCTTATATTCGTTTAATAGTTTCGCGCGGAGAAGGAGATTTGGGGCTTGATCCAAGAAAATGCAAAGGCAACGAAACAATCGTTGTAATCGCGGACAAAATTGCTCTTTATCCGAAAAAATTATACGATGAAGGCATGGCAATTATTACTGTACCCACGATTAGAAATATTCCGGAGGCGCTTAATCCGCAGATTAAGTCGCTTAACTATTTAAACAACATTTTGGCGAAAATCGAAGCGGTTAATTGCGGTTATGAAGAGGCGCTGATGCTGGATCATCTTGGCTATGTTGCTGAATGTACCGGTGATAATATTTTTGTGGTCGAAAAGAATGAGCTTTATACTCCGCCTCAGTGCATGGGCACTTTAAGAGGTATTACCCGTGACGCGGTTTTGGCAATTGCCAGGAAGCTTAAGATTCCAACTCACGAACACGTTTTGACTCGCCATGAGCTTTATAACAGCAGCGAATGCTTTCTGACTGGAACGGCAGCCCAGATAATCCCGGTTGTTAAGGTAGACGGAAGAAAAATTGGTGAAGCTAAACCGGGAAAAATCACAAAGGCCCTTATGCAGGAATTCAGTAAATTAACAAAAACAGACGGAGTTAAATACGCATTGTAGAATTTATTGGTTAGGCAGATAGCAGATGTCAGATAGCAGATAAAAATTATCTGCCTGACTGTTATCCGCCATCTGCTATCTAACGTTGAGGTTTCAATCGAGCAAAACATGGTGTGTGACATTTGCCACAAAAATATCGCGACAGTGCATCTTACCGAAGTGATAAACGATAAGGTGGTAGAGATGCATATTTGTCAGCATTGTACTAAAACCGAAGAGTTTAAGGAGAACTTAAATATCCAGGAACTTTTGGGTGGATTAATGGATTCCGGTTGTAATCAGCGCAAGGAAAAGCTTTCTTTAAAATGCCCTTCCTGCGGGTTGACTTATGATGATTTTAGAAAAAAAGCCCGGCTTGGCTGCGGCAAATGCTATCTGACATTCAGGCAGCAGTTGTTGCCGTTATTAAAAAAAATTCATGGTTCTTTGCATTATACCGGCAAGAGGCCTTTAAGTTCTGCTCATAAGGTTCCCGGAGAAAATAAAGTAGACGAATTGCAAGAAAGGCTTGATCGGGCGATACAACTTGAAGAATTTGAAGAAGCGGCACGTTTGCGAGACGAACTCAAAAAGGCAGATATCAGATAACAGATGTCAGATAACAGATAAAAATTATCTGCCTAACTTGTTATCCGCCATCTGTCATCTAACGCTGAGATTTTAATCTAGTAAAATATGTTTGAAGATTTTCTAAATAATTCCGATACTTGGCTTAACGGCAAGGGGCCTTTTTCAGAAATTATTTTTTCTTCACGAGTACGCCTCGCAAGGAATCTTGACGATTATTCTTTCCCTTTAAAAGCGACCAAACTTCAAAGAGAAGAAATTTTAAAGAAAATAGAACAGACATGCCTTGGCGTATCAGTATTGAAAAATACTAATTTCTTGCGGATGCGGGAGGTAAGCGAACTCGACAGGCAATTTCTTCTTGAACGCCACTTAATCAGCCAGGAACATACTGTAAATTTGGAAGGCAAGGGGTTGGTCATATCTTCTGATGAAAAAATTTCCTTAATGATAAATGAAGAAGACCATTTAAGAATGCAGGTGATATTTTCAGGATTTGATTTGAAAAAATGCTGGGAGCTTGCTAATGAGATTGATAACGAAATACATAAAGTGATTGATTTTTCATTTCTGCCAAACCTAGGGTTTTTGACGGCATGCCCGACAAACGCGGGGACAGGCCTGAGGGCTTCCTGTATGCTTCATTTGCCTGCTCTTGTTTTTACAAAACGAATAAATAAGATCTTAGAACTTCTTGTAAAGATATCTTTTGTGACTAGAGGTTTTTTTGGCGAAGGCACGCAGGCACTTGGTGATTTTTTTCAAATTTCAAATCAGGTAAGCCTTGGCGTTTCCGAAGAGGAAGTTATAGATAACCTTTTTGGCGTAGTTAATCAGGTTAAAGAACAGGAGATAGATGCCCGCAATTCACTTTTGAAAAAACAGAAATTAAATCTTGAGGATAATGTTTGGCGTTCTATCGGGATTTTGAGAAATTGCCGCTTAATCTCAAGCAAAGAGGCACTTAGTCATCTTTCTGTATTGTCTTTAGGCTTAGATTTAGGTATAATCAATGATGTCAGCAGGGAACTTATAAATAGCCTTTTTATAATAATTCAGCCGGCACATTTGCAAAAGATTGAAGCGAGAATTTTAAACGAAGATGAGCGGGATTATATCAGGGCACAAATTTTAAGGGAAAAGTTAAGCAAAAATTCTAATTAAAATCACAAATTACAATAATAATTATAGAACTTTAGGAGGTATGAATGTTTAACAGATTTACAGAAAGAGCTCGAAAAGTTTTAGTATTGGCCAAAGAAGAAGCCAGGCGTTTTAATCATGATTATATAGGTACAGAGCATATACTTTTAGGTTTAATTCGTGAAGGCGAAGGTGTTGCCTGCGCGGTTTTGCAAAATTTAGGCATTGATCTTGAGCGTTTAAGAATTGAGATAGAAAAACTTATTTCTCCGGGGAGTTCCGCCTCAGTTTTGGGTGACATACCTTTTACTCCGCGTGCCAAAAAGGCTCTTGAGCTTGCTGCGGAAGAAGCGCATAACCTTGGGCATAATTATATCGGCACAGAACATATACTTTTGGGTTTAATCCGTGAGGGGGAAGGTCTTGCCTCGCAGGTACTTTTCTCTCTGGGTGTTGATTTAAGAAAAATTCGTGAAGAAATATCCGCGCTTCTTGGTGGAGGCGGCCAGTCATTTCAGGGCGCGAGCGCGCCAGCCGCGTCAAAAACCCCCGCGCTTGATTCGTTTGGCAGAGACCTTACTAAACTTGCCAAGGACGGAAAACTTGACCCGGTTATCGGGCGTAAGTCTGAGATAGAAAGAGTCATCCAGGTTCTTTCGCGCCGCACAAAGAATAATCCGGTTCTTCTTGGTGAGGCTGGTGTTGGTAAAACGGCAATCGTTGAGGGCCTCGCTCAAAGTATTATCCTTAGCGAGGTACCTGAAATTTTAAGAAACAAACGTATAGTCGTGCTTGATCTGGCTTTAATGATAGCTGGCACGAAATATCGCGGACAGTTTGAGGAAAGAATAAAAGCGGTAATGGAAGAAATAAAACGTTCAAAAGACGTTATGATTTTTATTGATGAATTACACACGCTTGTCGGTGCCGGAGCGGCAGAAGGCGCAATAGATGCTTCAAATATTCTAAAGCCTTCTCTATCAAGAGGAGAAATCCAGTGTATTGGCGCAACCACTCTTGATGAGTATAGAAAATATATAGAGAAAGATGCGGCGCTTGAAAGAAGATTCCAGCCTATTGTTGTCGAGCCAAACTCAGTTGGAGAAACAATAGAAATTTTAAAAGGGCTTCGTGATAAATATGAAGCGCATCACCGGGTAAAATTTTCCGATGAAGCTGTTGAAGCTGCATCAAAATTGTCAGACCGGTATGTCTCAGGAAGGTTCCTTCCGGATAAAGCTGTGGATTTAATTGATGAAGCAGGTTCTCGTGCGCGCCTGGCGGTTTTAACCGCGCCGAAAGATATAAAAGATCTTGAAGATAAATTGAATGCGATTGATAGAGAAAAAGAATCACTGATAAAACAACAAGACTTTGAGGCGGCCGCGAGACTGCGGGATGAAGAAAAGAAGTTAAGAATTCAACTTGAATCTGCAAGAAAAGATTGGATTAAGAAACGAGACCAGATTGTGCCTACGGTCAATGGAGAAGAAATAGCACGGTTGATTGCGCAAATTACAGGTATACCAATATTCAGGCTTGAAGAAAGAGAATCTGAGAAGTTATTGAAAATAGAAGAAAAACTTACCGACAGAGTTATCGGCCAGCAGGATGCGCTTAATTCGATAGCCCGTTCAATAAGAAGAGCCAGAGCCGGAGTAAAAGAACCACGCAGGCCGATTGGTTCTTTTATGTTCCTCGGGCCGACAGGCGTAGGAAAAACTTTACTTGCGCGTGCGCTTGCCGAACTTATGTTCGGCGATGAGGATGCCCTTTTGCAGCTTGATATGAGCGAATATATGGAAAAATTTAATGTTTCGCGTTTAATCGGAGCACCTCCGGGATATGTTGGCTATGAAGAAGGCGGCCAGCTTACTGAAAGAGTGAGAAGGCGCCCGTATTCGGTTGTGCTTTTAGATGAAATAGAGAAGGCTCATCCGGACGTGTTTAATCTTCTTCTTCAGATTCTTGAAGAGGGAAGGCTTACTGATAGTTTTGGAAGGCGGGTTGATTTCAGAAATACAATTTTAATAATGACTTCAAATGTCGGAGCAGAAATAATCAGAAAGCGTGGTTCTCTGGGGTTTAAACCGATCACAGAAGAAATTGGTTATGAAGATATGAAAAGTATGCTTTTTGAAGAAGTAAAAAAAGCTTTTAAGCCGGAATTTTTAAACCGCCTCGATGAAGTTATAGTTTTCAGGCCTCTTAGCAAAGAAGATTTAGAAAAAATAGTTACACTTGAGATTGCCAATGTAAATAGCCGCCTTAATGACCAGGGCGTGTTGGTTGAACTTACGAATGAAGCCAGGGATTTTTTTGTTGAAAAAGGTTTTGACCCGGTGTTTGGCGCAAGGCCTCTAAAAAGAATTATTCAGAGGTTCCTCGAAGATCCTTTAGCGGAGGATATTATCAGAGGAGAGTTTGCTGAAAGATTAAAACATGCAAGGCCTGTAAAAATAACAGCAAAAAGAAAAGGCGAAGAATTAAAATTCGAATGAGAATCTGGTATATATTTATATTGCTTCTTGTTGGCGTTTGTCCGCAGGCTTTTGCGTACAATTTCATAGAGATAGATCTTATTGACCGCAAAGTATTGTTTAATAATTATCATTTTGGTAATTATAACATAAGCGCGGATTTGCTTTTTGATTTAAAACAAGAAAACGGGTCTTTGATTCTTAATCTGGAAGGCAAGGATATCGCGTTTAACACTTTTGATAAAGATCAAGTTTCCAGTATAAAAAATTTTATTCCATGGTTTACGGTAAAGCTGGTAAAAAAAGAAAACCTGCTTTTTGTAAATTACTTACGTTCCCCTCAGATTTTAGCAAGGGGAAAAATTGACCTTGATAACAAAGAGCTGCTTTTGGACGTGGATTGTAACTGGCGGGAAAAATCTTTGTTTTTAGAGGGTAATATTGAGGGGAAAGTGAAAATCTGGGGCAGGGTAGATGATTTTTTGATAAATGGATCGCTTAATATAAAAAACGGGAAATACCAGGATGTGGATTTTTCGCAGCTAACCCTGCATTTTTTAGGAAAGCCTCCGTTGTTTACTTTAAACAATTCAGAAGTATATTTAGCCGATGGCAGCATCTACAAGATTGAAGGGGTAATGAATTTGAGAGATATGGCTAATATTTTTCCAAAAGCGGAATTTATTTCCAAAAAAGTTAATATTGCCGGTTGGGAAATATTGTCAGAAGAACAATCAAGTGCCGGGCTTAAAAAAGCGGTGGGGGATAGTTTTGATATTCTTGTGAGTGCTTATGATAGAGAGGATCAGCCTAACGATGCCGGCGCGGAATTACGCTATAAAGTAAAAAATAATCAATTTCTGCGTTTACGCATGCAGGAAGATAAAACGCTGATCGGGTTTGGGAAAAATTTCTAATGAGCACAGCATTTTTTCAAACCGTAGCCTGCCGAAGGCAGGCATGGTGCAGAAAAAATGCTAGTGCGAATAATGAAACTTGCTTTTTTGCAACAGCAAAAAAGCTTAGTTGAATTATCCCCGAAGGGGGTTAGCCCAGCCGAACGCTGAAAAATTATCGCATGGTCCCTGGAAATTCCTATTCCAGGGATAGAGAATTTTTCAGCATCTTCTGTGAG
>JBAYMZ010000036.1:0-9472 GCA_041663385.1 Candidatus Omnitrophota bacterium | reverse complement strand
TTATAACTTTTGTTTGCCAAATTGTAGGGGTGTAGCAAGTGGAGCAAAATTCTAAATCAGTTATTCAGGTTCGCAACCTTGAATTAAGGTATGAAGATTATCTGGTAATGCATGATCTTAGTTTCAATATTCGTAAAGGAGAAATTTTTATTATCATGGGTTCAAGCGGCTGCGGAAAATCCACGTTGTTAAAGGCTCTTATCGGGTTAAAAGAACCGGCAACCGGCGAAGTTTTGTATGAAGAAAAAAATTTCTGGCAAAGCAATGAAGCAGAACAGAAAAATCTGATGCAAAATTTTGGCGTTCTTTATCAAGGCGGAGCATTGTGGAGTTCGCTGACTATAGGAGAAAACGTAGCTCTTCCCTTAGAGATTTATTCAACTTTATCTGCCGTCCAGATTCGGGAAATGGTTGCTTTAAAGCTTGCCTTGGTAGGACTATCGGGCTATACTAATTTTTATCCGTCCGAATTAAGCGGAGGAATGCGTAAAAGGGCGGGCCTGGCGCGCGCGATAGTTCTTGATCCGGCGATAATCTTCTTTGATGAGCCTTCAGCAGGGCTTGATCCTTTAAGCGCAAAACTGCTTGATGATTTGATATTAGAGTTAAGAGATGCCCTTGGCGCGACTATTGTGGTGGTTACCCATGAGCTTGCCAGTATTTTTGCCGTGGGAGATAACGCGATACTTCTTGACGCGGAAAGTAAAACTATAGTTGCCGAGGGTAACCCTAAAAAACTTTTGTCTGATTCAAGGGATCCGCGGGTTATAAGATTTTTAACCAGAGGAGAAAAAGAGGTGCATGCTTAAATGATTAAAAAAGTTAATAAAACTGCGATTGGCGCATTTGTCGTGGGAGCTGTAGCTTTATTGATTGTGGCGATAGCAGTTTTTGGCTCTGGGGCATTTTTTAAACACGCTGATAAATATGTTTTATATTTTGATGGTTCGATAAAAGGTCTTTCTGTTGGCGCTCCGGTTATATTTCGTGGAGTAAAGATTGGCAATGTGAGCGAAATAGACCTTTTGTATGATTCTAAAAGTAAGAAAATTCTCATTGCCGTTATTATCGAAGTGGAACTTGCGCGTGTGGCTGGATACCCTGAAAAAATCGGTTATCCCGATTATGAAATATTTGTTACCCGCGGCTTGCGCGGCGGCCTTAAGGTGCAGAATTTTCTAACCGGACAATTAATGATTGCTTTTGATTTTTATCCGGATAAACCGGCGAAAACTTATGATGTTGATATTGGTTACCCTGAATTACCGGCTTTACCTATATCTCCGGATATTTTCGCGCTTATGAATGAACTCCCAATTAAAGAAATCGCGGATAATTTAGAGCAGGCTGTTGCCGGCATAAACCAATTGGTGAACTCCGGAGGTTCCAATGGCTTACGTAACGTGCTTCAGGAGGTTTCTGAAGCGGCCCGTTCATTGCGTTTTCTTGCTGAATATCTTGAACAGCATCCGGAAGCGATTTTAAAAGGAAAACAGATTCCTAAAGGAGAATAAAAATGATGAAAAATAAACTTAAATTTGTCCTGTCGGCAATTTTTATTTTTATTTTAAGCGGATGTGTGCCTATATCAAGCAGCCCTAACGCACGCTTCTATAATCTTTATGCCGTAGGTGACAACGTAAATAGTAAGTTTGAAGCCAAAGATTTAATCATCGGAATTGGGCCGGTAAAAATTCCCGAATATTTAAACCGGCCGCAAATGGTGATTACCAATAAAGATAAAACGGTTACTTTCGCGCAATTCAATCGTTGGGCAGAGCCGCTTGATTCTGCTTTAGAGCGTGTGATCAATGAAGACCTTCTAACTAGGCTTGACGGGGCCACAATTGAAACTTTTCCCTGGAACCGGACCGTGCAGGTTAAATATCAGGTGATTGCTGATGTGGTTCGATTAGAAAATGAGTTTAATGAAAAATTAATTTTTGTAGTACAGTGGTCAATTATTGATTTAGAAAAGAAGAGCGCGGTTTTTACTAAAAGATCAGAATTTAACCAAGAAATAAATCCTCATGATTATCATGGCTTGGCTAGCGCGTTAAGTAAATCCGGAGCGCTATTGAGTCAAGAGATAGCCCAGCAATTTAATGCTATACGAGTTAATTCACAGAGCGATAAAGGCGTTTCGAAGTAATTATCAGCTTACCGAAATTAAGCAGAAATACAGTTGAAATTTGCAAGCCCAGGCTTTTTTAAGTAATCGGTATAAGGCCTGGGCTTGCGATATACAATAGAAATACATTGTTTCGTGTTGACGTTGCGTATTAACCGTATTTCTATTGCCTAAAAATTATCTATGTATAAGTGGGGGTGAAGATGTTGTACGCCTTTTCAAGCATATTTTTCTCTTTTTGGATTGTAATGTCTGTTGCAACCGGAATAGTCGCTTCTTATAAAAACAAAAACGTATTTTCCTGGGTTTTATTGGGTTTTTTAATCGGCCCGTTCGCATTATTGCTGGTTGCTCTCCTGCCAAAAAATCAATCAAAAGAAAATCTTTCCGCAGGGAATGCATCGATAAATTTGAAAACCGAACTTGCGGATATTAAGTTTCAACTTCATTCATTGATTGAACGGTTACGTGTGGTCGAGCTAAAAATCAATGATGAACATGTTGTTAAAGAAACGCCAAGCTATGCTTCTAAAGAAGAGCCGGCAATTAAGATACCGGTTCAGTTGCCGCAGGAAACATTACCTAAGGAAAGAAAAGATGTAGAGGCAAACATCGGTAAGTACTGGCTTAACAAAATCGGTATTATTTTATTTTCTTTAGGCATTGCTTTTCTGATTACTTATACTTTTAAATATTTTGGGCCGCTAATGAGGATTATTTTTGGGTACCTGATTTCTGCCGGATTATTTTTTCTGGGAAGCAAACTGGAAAAGAAAGAAAAGTTTGCAAATTATGGAAGAATTATTCTCGGCGGTGCATGGGCTCTTTGTTATTTCACAACTTACGCCATGCATCATTTCCAGGCTTCAAAAGTCATTGATAACCGGTTTGTTGATTTGTTGCTTTTGGGTGTTGTTTCTATGGGCATACTTATGCACTCCCTTAAATACCGCTCTGAAGTGCTTTCCGCCATGGCTTTATTCGTGGGCTATTTTACTGCTACTCTTGGAGAAGTTAGTTATTTCACATTTATGAGTTGCGCTCTGCTTGCGATTATCGCTTTGATTCTGGTATATAAAATGCAGTGGATAAAATTTATCTTTGCGGGTATTGTTTTAACCTATACAACTCATTTCTTCTGGGTGGTTGGACATATTTATTTTCCGCAAATCGCGCAAACCAAAATGTTCTGGCGTAGCGGTATTAATAATGAATATTTTCTAATCAGTGCAGCTTTTTTGAGTATTTACTGGTTGTTGTTTAGCTGCGGAATTCATTTAATAAAAGATAAATCAGAAGTAGATAACAATAAATTAGCTATAGCAAATTTCTTTAATGCGTTTTTGTTCTTTTTTATGGTTTATCCGAGGTTTGCTCAGGTTTATCCGGATTCAAAATTCTTATTTGTTTTTGGCCTTGGAGCGTTGTATCTGGTGCTTTCTTACCTTACCAAGAGGACAAAAACCAATAAGCTATTTACCAGCGATATTATCACCGCGCTTTCTTTTTTAACTCTTTCAGTACCGTTAAAATTAATACCTTTTTATACCAGCCTCATCTGGATGTTTGAAATTCCATTTTTGTTCGCGCTTGGATTGATTTTTGAGCGCCGTTCAATTAGGTATTTTTCATTTTGCCTTGCCTTGGTTATATTCTTAAAAATGATTTTTATAGATTTTTACCGGGCCGGGCATATCTATGTGTTTGATTTCGCGATAGAGTGGGCGAATATCCTTTCATTTACGGCATTTCTTTCGATGGCTGCCTGTTTCTATCTCACAAAGTTTTTTAAAAAGGGGAAAATGCTTAATTCCCCGGAAAGTGGGCTCTACAATGTATTTTCCGCTTTGGCAACGCTTTATTTGACGGTATTTATCTGGAGAGTGGTTAGATTAGAGTGGTTGACATTAACCCTTTCTTTTGAAACTTTTGCTATATTCTATTTGGGTATCTTATTCTGGGATAAATATTTGCGTAGTTACGCGCTTATTCTTCTTTCAGTTTTATTTTTCCGGTTTTGTTTTATTACGCAATATGATTTTTCAGATAAAGCAATGAATTGGTTCGTGTGTGCTTTGGAGCTGGCTTCGGTATACGCGGTATATTTTCTTTATCGCGCGCAAAAGAACAAAAAAATTTTCAGCGAGAGCGCGAAAACTGTTTCTATAGTTGTTTTCTGGGTTGCGACGCTAATGAGCGTCTGCGCAATTTATCGACATACCGCTCATTCGTGGATATCGCTTGGTTTGGTTGTAGCCGGCGTAATAATGTTTATCGCGGGGTTTCTGATAAAGGATAAGATTTTTCGTTGGGCTGGCCTGGGGATTTTTGCTCTCACTGTAATAAGAGTAATATTCATTGATTTGTCAATGTTGTCGGTGATTTATAAAATTATAAGTTTTATAATCATCGGTATTTTGTTTTTGGGAATATCTTACCTGTATACAAGGAATATCGATAAGTTGCAAAAATAATATATGTGGTTAAAGATTCGTTAATCGGTTGCGGTTACGCAGCTGGTTTCGGTTGCGTTACGCGTCAAACGTAAGGAAAAATAAACTTAAGGACGCAACCGAATGACGATAAACGAAACTAGTCGCGCAACCGCAACCGTATAACGATTTGTGAAAGTCTGCGATAAATTAAAAATTAAAATCGCATGTTTATTAAAAATAAAACCGCTATAATTACGCCGCAGAAAATGCAGCAACTTGAAATGTTCGCCCAAAAAAAATATGGGATTTTGCCGCTTATTTTAATGGAGAACGCCGGCCGTTTTGCAGCAGAAATTATTTTTAAAAGCCTTTCCGGCAAAAAAAAGAATGTTGTTTGTGTTTGCGGAAGAGGCAACAACGGCGGTGATGGCCTGGTTTGCAGCCGCCATCTGATCAATCAAGGCGTAAAAGTGAGGATTTTTATGCTTGCCGGAAGTAAACCTTTAAAAGGCGATGCCAAGATAAATGAAAATATTTTGAAAAAGATGGGTTGTCGCATTGGCATAATTTCCGGCCCGAAAGATATACCGGCGTTAAAGCAAAGCCTTGGTAAATGCAGCGTGATAATTGACGCAATCTTTGGTGTAGGATTTAAGGGCCAGATGCGTAAAGAGCAGGGAAGGATTGTTGAGGTAATTAATCAGTGTTCTAAGCCGGTTGTCAGTCTGGATGTTCCTTCCGGGCTTGATGCGTTATCGGGCAAGGCCGGTGGTGCTTGTGTTAAAGCGAAAACAACTGTTACCTTTGGTTTTTCTAAAACCGGCCTGATAATGAATGACGGCCCTTTTTATGCCGGGAAAGTCATAGTCGCGGACATTTCCTTGCCCATTAATCTCTATAGATGTTAAGCGCGGATGAAAATATTCGCTTGTGTCCGCAATAATCCGTGACATCCGTCCCCTAAAAACCATTCTTGGGTTATAATTTTATTGACAAACAGTGTATCTGTGGTAATAATATTTTTCCTGTAATTTCATATCTGTTTAGTTAAATTATAAAGAAAAACGAAGGGCATATGGTTACAAAATTCTTAATGTAACCTACGTAACATTCGTAACTTCCGTAACCTTCGTAACTTATAATACAAGGAGACTAAATGTCTGTACTACAATTGATTAAGTCCGGCGGCATAACAATGGTGGTGCTACTAGCCTGTTCGGTTGTTTCTATTGCTATCATCGTGCAAAGATGTTTATACTATCGAAGCCGGTCCAGAATAAATCGGCAAGATTTTATGGATAAAATAAAGAAAGAGCTGGAAAATGGTGGGGCAAAACAGGCTTTAGAAATATGTAAGGCTCATGATACCCCGTTTTCCGGTGTAGTACGCGCGGGTTTAAGTTTCGCCGGCCACAACGAAAAAGTAATCTCAAATAATATGGAGCGCGAAATTGTCGTAGAAACAACTACTTTGGAAAATTTTACGGCAATCGTCGGTACTATCGGAAGTATCGCGGTTTATATCGGGCTTTTTGGTACTGTTCTTGGAATAATCCGGGCTTTTCACGATATTTCCGTAAGCAATGCCGGCGGGATAAGTGTAGTTATCAGAGGCATATCAGAAGCTCTTGCCTGCACTGCCGCGGGCCTGTGTGTTGCTGTGCCGGCAGTTATCGCCTATAATTTTTTTATTAAGCGGATAGATGCTTTTATTAAGGATATGGAGCTATGCGCTTCTGAGACTATGGATTTGTTGGCGACGAGGCATAAATGAATTCAAAGTGCCGCAAGCAGAATCTAATTGCCGAGATTAACATAACACCTTTTACCGACGTTATACTTGTTCTATTGATAATATTTATGATAACTACTCCGTTAATTGTTCAGTCAAGCTTAAAAGTTAATCTTGCCCCGGCAAAATCCGGAGCGCCAGTAACAAAACAAGTAACTTCCCTGAATATTACCGTAAATAAAACCGGCGTAATTTATTTGGAAAAAGAAGCAGTTACTATTGATGAGTTAACGGAAAGTGTCGGCAAAACATTTACTGACGACAATAACCTAAGTGTTCTTGTGCATGCCGATGAGGTTGTGCAGTTCAAATATCTCGCCAGGGTGCTTGATGTTTTGAATGGTATGGGCATAAAAAATATAAATGTAGCCGTAGCTACAAAAAAGTAGAAAGAAAGGAGAGATGATCAAATGCCTAGTTTAATTAACGCGACTCTTTTTGAGGTTGTTTCTATCTGGTCAGTTCTTTTAATCGCGCTTTTGGGTTTGGGTTATGCGTTTATGCTGAGAGTGCAGATTATGCGTAAAGACAAGGGGACCCCTGAGATGCAGGAGGTCTGGGGCGCGATACGCACAGGAGCTAACGCGTATTTAGGAAGGCAATTGAAAAGTATTTTGCCTTTAATCGTTGTTTTGACCGGCGTATTATTCTTTTCGGTTTATGTTATTCCGCCGTCTGAAGAGGCGATGCAGCGTTTTAGCACTTTTACTCCGGATATGGTCCGGCTTATCGTGGGCCTTGGCCGCGCGATTGCTTTTGTCGCCGGTGCGTCTTTCTCGCTTATCGTTGGCCAGTTCGGTATGCGTATGGCAGTTGAAGGTAATGTCCGTGTGGCTAGCGCGGCAAGAACCAGTTTTGCCGAAGCGCTGAAAATTGCTTATCGGACAGGAACAATTACCGGTATGCTTACTGACGGGCTTGGCCTTTTTGGCGGAACAATTATTTTTATTATTTTTGGTATAGCTTCTCCTGACGTATTATTGGGATTTGGTTTTGGCGGAACGTTACTTGCGCTTTTTATGCGTGTTGGCGGAGGTATTTATACGAAAGCCGCTGATGTCGGCGCGGATTTGGTCGGTAAAGTAGAAAAAAATATCCCGGAAGATGATCCGAGAAATGCCGCGGTTATCGCTGATCTTGTCGGAGATAACGTTGGAGATTGCGCTGGTATGGCTGCGGATATTTTTGAATCTTACGAAGTCACTATTGTCTCAGGTTTAATCCTGGGCCTCGCCCTTGTTTCGTTAACCGGCGAATTAAAATGGATTATATTCCCGTTGCTTGTTCGCGGTATCGGAGTTCTTTCTTCCATTATCGGTACTTATCTTGTTAAAGGTAAAAAAGGCAATGAACATCAAGATGCTTTGGGAAGTATTAACCGTGGATTTTATGCTTCAGCGGCAATCTCTCTTGTGGCATTTATGTTTTTGGCTCATTTTTATATGAATGAGTGGAGAGCATTTTTTTCTGTCGGCGTAGGTATATTGCTGGCGATTGTTATTGATGAAATTACCAAGTATTTTACCCATACGCATCATGCTCCGGTAAAAGAAATCGCTGAGTCTTCAAAAACCGGCGCCGCGACTTTGATTTTACGCGGGTTGTCAATTGGTTTAGAATCAGCCGCCTGGCAGTTTATCGTTATCGCAATGACTATTTTTGCCGCGGTTCTAATTTATTGGGGCCAGCCGGTTATTTATGTTTTATACGGTGTGGCTATGACCGGTATCGGAATGCTTACCTTAACCGGGAACAATGTGGCTATGGATTCTTTCGGCCCGATTGCTGATAATGCCAATGGTATTGGAGAAATGGCGCATTTAGAACCTAAAGCGCGCCAGGTTATGGCTGATCTTGATGCTGTAGGTAATACTACCAAAGCAATTACAAAAGGAGTTGCCATAGGCTCTGCGGTAATTGCCGCGGTTTCGCTTTTTGGTTCATTCCTTACTGATGTTACCAAGGTTCAGGCGCAAATGGGCATTGCCGAAAACCTCCGGCTCTTTGCTACAGGCATAAGAGTATCCGAGCCAATGGTTTTTATTGGTTTGCTTATTGGTGCAGCGCTGCCTTGTTTATTTTCCGCACTAACTATAAATGCGGTTGCCCGTGCGGCCACATTAATTGTAAATGAGGTTCGTAGGCAATTTCATATTCCAGGTTTAATGGAAGGAAAAGTAAAACCGGATTACAAAAAAGCCGTAGACATTTGCACAGTTGCGGCGCAAAAAGAACTTGTCGGCCTGGCTTTGATCGCGGTTTTGAGCCCGATCTTGATCGGATTGGCCTTAAGCGTGGAAGCATTAGGCGGATTTTTAGCCGGCGTTATTATCTCCGGACAATTACTTGCGGTTTTTATGGCAACTGCCGGCGGAGCATGGGATAATGCTAAGAAAACAATTGAAGATGGATTATATGGAGGAAAAGGGTCGGAGTCGCACAAGGCGTCAGTTGTTGGTGATACAGTCGGAGATCCCTTAAAAGATACGTCCGGGCCGGCGCTTAATCCGATGATTAAAGTTATTAACTTGGTATCGCTTCTTGCGGCACCGATTATTATTCATGTCAAAAAAACTGATCCAGGCGTTATAGTAACGATGGTAGTTTCGATTGTGGTAATATTCGGCGCGATTATTTATTCGAAACACGGAAGGCTTAGTTTCAGGCGTAAGGCTGTTGAATTATAAAGGTAATCAAATTGTAACGTTACTAGGTGCGCTTTGGTGTTTTGCCAAAGCGCACCAGCGGCGTTGTTAAAAATTGAAGAAACCGCGCTTACTTGACAAGCGTGGCGCAATATGGTATATCTTCAACTTATAAGGCACAAAGTAGTGCCAAACGAAAATAGACAAAGGCGTTCTTAAAAAGAACGTCTTTTTTTGTATCTTATATATGCTTAATCTTTCTTAGGTTTTTCGAGTCTATTGGAAAATTTAAGAGAAAGCGGGGGAACCAGAAAAGGCCTTGTAACTAAGGCCCTGGGGCGAATGTCCTTATGTTTAAGGATTAGGGTTACTCGACCCGAGCCCGACAGCTAACCTCGTAAGCTTGTAGAGAATGAACCAGAGAAACCATTCTCTGGTTTTTTAATGAACACATCATTTTTTCAAGCGC